>CALCNZ010000394.1 GCA_937897625.1 uncultured Flavobacteriales bacterium | reverse complement strand
TTGAAGTGGGGGTGAATGTCCCGAATGCGAGTGTGATGGTCATAGAGAGCGCCGAGCGTTTTGGCTTATCTCAGTTGCACCAGTTACGCGGCAGGGTAGGTCGTGGAGCCGATCAGAGTTATTGCGTCCTCATGACTGGACATAAGCTCAGCGACGATACGAAGTTGCGCATGGAAACCATGGTTCGCACGACCGACGGATTTGAAATAGCGGAAGTCGATTTACGTTTGCGCGGGCCAGGTGATTTGGCGGGCACAGCGCAGAGCGGTGTTTTGCAGTTGCGCATAGCAGACATGGTGAAGGATCAACAGATGATGGCGGCAGCGCGCAACATCGCGAACGAATGGCTTTCCGAAGATCCGCAATTAACCAGTGATAAGAGCGCTCCTATTCGTGAGGAGTTGTTGAGATTGAAGCGGAAGAAGAGTGATTGGAGTGGGATTTCTTGACGCAACGGGGTTGCGATGACGGCGTAGCCGATGACACAACAAGTTGTGATGACCTTCTTCGAAGGATGACACACTTCGTGTGATGACCGTTCCGGATGACACTTCGTGATTACCGCTTCGTGGAGGATGCTAACAACGCAGTTACAATTATGAAATAGGAATTACGCAGTAGGAATAAAATCTTCGATTTTCCAATTACGAAGTTCATGTAACTTCGTTGCGCATTGAACTTTTCAATGAGCGTTATGTTATTCCTTAAATTCCTTTTGCATGCAAAAGTCTGGTTACGTTTTTACCCCGTTTGAAGAACCCAATCTCACTCCGTTCGAGAGACTGTTCGATGTGTTCAGTGAACTCATTACGCATACCTCCGGAGATGTAGATGAGGCGCTGGAGTGGTTGGAAGAGATCGATAAGGAGTACAAGCTTACCACCGACGACTATACCATGGAAGATTTTGTGGAAGACCTGAAGAAGAAGGGATATCTGAAAGAAGAGATTCTTCCTGATGGACAAGGACAAATGGCCATTACCGCCAAGACCGAACGTGCCCTGCGCAAAAACGCCATGGATCAGATCTTCGGGAAGATTCGCAAAAGCGGTGCAGGGAATCACAAGAGCAAGAAAAGCGGACAAGGCGATGAGTCGACCGGAGAATTTAGAAGTTTTCAATTCGGAGATTCGTTCGAAAATATTTCCGTGACCGAAAGTTTGAAGAACGCGCAAATCAACAACGGCGTCGGCGACTTCAAATTAACCGAACAAGATTTGGTGGTGGAAGACACTCACCACAAATCGCAAATGAGCACCGTGCTCATGATAGACATTAGTCACAGCATGATCCTTTACGGAGAAGACAGAATCACTCCTGCGAAGAAAGTGGCTATGGCATTGGCAGAGCTCATTACCACATCATATCCAAAAGACACACTCGATGTGATTGTCTTCGGTGACGATGCATGGCCAATAAAAATTGCAGACTTACCCTATTTGAATGTGGGTCCTTATCACACGAATACCGTTGCCGGTCTGGAACTGGCCATGGACATTCTTCGAAGAAAACGAAACACGAACAAACAAATTTTCATGATTACCGACGGAAAGCCGAGCTGCCTTCGCTTGCCCGACGGACATTACTACAAGAACAGCAACGGCCTAGATCAATACATTGTTGAACGCTGCTACACCATGGCCGCACAAGCGCGCAAGATGCACATTCCCATTACAACCTTCATGATTGCGCAAGATCCTTATCTGCAATCGTTCGTGGAGCAATTCACGCAGTCGAACAAAGGCAAAGCGTTTTACACGGGGTTGAAAGGATTGGGCGAAATGATTTTTCACGATTACGAAACGAATAGAAAAAAACGAATTAATTAATAAATGAATACTTCAATCACAACATTCGGCGCCTTGAAAGCGTCGGGATATATTTCGAAAAGCATAAAAAGCGAATTGCGCGATAACCTCATCGTTTCCATTCAAGAAGGAAAAAATACATTTCCTGGAATGCACGGATACGAGCAAACCGTGATTCCACAATTGGAACGCGCCATTTTGTCGAAGCACAACATTAACCTCTTGGGCCTACGCGGACAAGGGAAAACACGCATTGCGCGTCTCATGATAAACTTATTAGACGAATACATTCCTGTTGTAGCTGGAAGCGAAATGAACGACGATCCGTTCCATCCGATTAGCAGATATGCGCGTGATCTCATGGAAGAAAAAGGAGACGAAACACCAATCACATGGCTTCATCGTTCGGAGCGTTTTTTCGAAAAGTTGGCGACACCCGATGTGACCATTGCCGACTTAATTGGTGACATTGATCCGATTAAAGCTTCCAACTTGAAATTGAGTTATGCCGATGAACGTGTGATTCACTTCGGAATGATTCCAAGAGCAAACAGATGTCTTTTCGTGATTAACGAATTGCCCGATTTGCAAGCGCGTATTCAAGTGGCGCTCTTTAATATTTTGGAAGAAGGAGATGTGCAGATTCGTGGATTTAAATTGAGACTTCCTTTGGATTTGCAATTTGTATTCACCGCGAATCCGGAAGACTACACCAATCGCGGAAGCATTGTTACCCCGCTGAAAGACCGCATTGGCTCTCAGATTTTAACTCATTATTCAGCAGATATTCAAACCGCAAAGAAAATCACGAAGCAAGAATCAGAGAAATTGGAAGACCGCTTATGCGTTGTTCACGTTCCTGAATTGGCAAGAGACATTCTCGAGCAAATTGCTTTCGAAGCCAGACAAAGCGAATACGTTGATCACAAGAGCGGCGTGAGTGCGCGTATGAGTATTACAGCGTTCGAAAATTTAATTAGCACTGCTGAACGTCGCGCATTAATGAATCATGAAAAAGAAACCACAGTTCGTTTCAGCGACCTCATGGGTGTTGTTCCTTCCATAACTGGAAAGGTTGAATTGGTGTACGAAGGCGAGCAAGAGGGAACGGCATTCGTTGCGAATCACTTGATTGGTGAAGCGACCAAAACACTTTTCTTGAACTACTTTCCGAAGATTGAAAAGCTGAAGAAGCAAGATCAATCAACCCCATACGACGAAGTTATTCAATGGTTTTTCGATGCAGACTCCTTCGAATTAATTGATGAGTCGAATGAAGAAACCTATGTGAAAGCGCTCCTTTCGGTTGAACCGCTTGTGATCTTGTTAAACAAGTATCAGCCAAACGTTGCAACCGCTGACGTTCCGTTCTTAATGGAATTCGTGTTGTGGGCGTTGGTGGAATTCAAAAAATTGTCTAAACACCGCACTGCAGGTGGTACGGCGTTTAATGATTCGTTTGATAACTACATAAAAGGATTATAACCTTCTTCGAAGGATGACGCAACGAAGTTGCGATGACACTCTTTGTGTGATGACGATTTTCAATCGATGACGCTCCGCGATGCGGTCATCAACGAAGTTGTCATCCTTCGTAGAAGGTCATCACAACTTGTTGTGTCATCGCAACTGCGTTGCGTCATCCGCTCCGCGGTATTATTTCGAAAGGTATAAGTTGCGCTCCGAAAAAATCTGCCTAAAAAACGGATCCTTCAGGTCTTTGATGAATCGAATGGCTTCGCCAGTTGATTTCATTTCTGGACCGAGTTCCTTGTTGACTTCAGGGAATTTCTCGTAGCTGAATACAGGGATCTTGATGGCGTAGCCGTTGCGTTTAGGTTGGAAGTTAATGTCCTTCACTTTCAATTCACCCAACATAACTTTCGTTGCGTAGTTAACATACGGTTCGTCGTAGGCTTTCGCAATGAAAGGAACCGTGCGCGATGCACGCGGATTCGCTTCAATGATGTATACGATGTCGTCTTTAATCGCGAACTGAATGTTAATCAATCCTACCGTTCCAAGTGCAACGGCAATCTTCTTCGTGTGCTCTTCAATCTGCGTCATTACAAGGTCGCCCAAGTTATACGGAGGAAGAACGCCGTATGAGTCACCGCTGTGAATTCCAGCAGGTTCAATGTGCTGCATAATGCCAATGATGTAAACATCTGTTCCGTCGCAAATGGCATCGGCTTCCGCTTCAATAGCGCCTTCCAAGAAATGGTCTAACAGAATCTGATTATCGGGCATGTCGCGAAGAATGTTCACAACGTGCTGCTCCAACTCGTGTTCGTTAATCACAATCTTCATCTTTTGTCCGCCTAATACGTAGCTCGGACGAACCAACAACGGGAAGCCAAGGTCTTTGGAAAGTTCAATGGCTTGCTCTGCATTTTCTACCACTCCGAATTTCGGATAAGGAATGTTGTTTTCTTTCAAACAGTTTGAAAAGCGACCGCGATCTTCTGCCAAGTCTAAGGCATCGAAAGAGGTTCCTAATATTTTAATTCCGTAGCGCTGTAATTTTTCAGCCAACTTCAATGCTGTTTGTCCGCCTAGCTGAACAATTACTCCCACGGGGTTTTCATGACGAATGATGTCGTAAATGTGTTCCCAGAAAACCGGCTCGAAATACAATTTGTCTGCGGTATCGAAGTCGGTTGAAACAGTTTCCGGATTACAATTGATCATGATGGTTTCGTACCCGCATTCCTTCGCCGCAAGCACACCGTGCACACACGAGTAATCGAATTCAATACCTTGACCAATGCGGTTCGGTCCGCTTCCCAATACAATTACTTTTTTGTTTTCGGAGCGAACACTTTCGTTCTCGTATTCAAAGGTGCTGTAGTAATACGGTGTCTTCGCTTCGAACTCTGCCGCGCAAGTGTCTACCAATTTGTACACACGCTGAATGCCCATCTCGTCGCGCTTCGTATATACTTCGCTTTCCAAACATTTCAAAAGGTGAGCGATCTGTCTGTCGGCATAACCTTTTTGCTTGGCTTCGAACAACAATTCTTTCGGAATGGAAGACAGGGTGTGTTTTTCAATCACGCGTTCCAACTGAAGTAATTCTTCAATCTGTTTCAAGAACCACAAATCGATGCGTGTTTTTTCTTGAATCGTCTTGAAAGGAATTCCCAATTTGATAGCGTCGTAAATGTGGAAAATACGATTCCAACTCGGATGCTCTAACGAGTCTAATATTTCTTGCTGATCGCGAAGTTCTTTCCCGTCGGCACCTATTCCGTTTCGATTTATTTCTAACGATTGACAAGCTTTTTGAAGGGCTTCCTGGAAGGTTCTTCCAATTCCCATTACCTCACCAACACTCTTCATTTGCAAACCGAGCTCGCGATTGCATCCAGGGAATTTGTCGAAATTCCAGCGTGGTATTTTCACAATCACATAATCCAACGTTGGTTCGAATAATGCCGAAGTGCTTTTCGTAATCTGATTTTGAAGTTCGTCGAGGTGATAACCAATGGCAAGTTTCGAAGCGATTTTCGCAATCGGATATCCAGTTGCTTTCGATGCTAAAGCCGAAGAGCGCGAAACACGCGGATTAATTTCAATGGCAATAATGTCTTCGTTGGCATCCGGTGAAACCGCGAATTGAACGTTACATCCACCCGCGAAGTTTCCTATGGCGCGCATCATCATAATCGCCATGTCGCGCATCTTTTGGAAGGTGGTATCGCTTAAGGTCATGGCCGGAGCCACTGTTATGCTGTCTCCTGTGTGAATTCCAATTGGATCGAAATTCTCGATGCTACAAATGATTACCACGTTGTCGTTCGCATCGCGAAGCAACTCGAGTTCGTATTCCTTCCAACCCATTAACGCTTTGTCGATCATGACTTCGTGAATAGGAGAGAGGTGAAGTCCGCGTGTGAGCAAACGGTCGAAGTCGGCTTGGTTGTATACAAGGCTAGCGCCTGAACCGCCGAGTGTATAGGAAGGACGAATACAAAGCGGGAATCCGAATTGTTGTGCAATTTCTTTTCCTTCAAGGAAAGATTTTGCGGTCAATTGCGGAGCCATGGGCACGCCAATTTTTATCATTAAATCGCGAAATGCTTCGCGGTTTTCGGTAATCTCAATGGCTTTGGTATCTACTCCCACCATGCGAACACCGTATTGTTCCCACAGACCGCTTTCTTCGCACTGAATGGCGAGATTCAACGCGGTTTGTCCGCCCATAGTTGGCAGAACAACATCGATCTTGTGTTTTTGAAGAATAGATTCAATGCTTGCCGGTTCGAGGGGAAGGAGGTAAATATTGTCTGCAACGACCTTGTCGGTCATAATGGTTGCAGGGTTGCTATTGATGAGGGTTACTTCAATGCCTTCCTCGCGCAACGAGCGCGCAGCTTGGCTTCCAGAGTAATCAAATTCACAGGCTTGTCCGATAACAATGGGTCCAGAACCAATAATAAGGACCGACTTAATGCTTTTGTCTTTAGGCATTTTTTTTTTATCTCACTTCGTAGGGTGAAGTAAGGCGCGTGTTTCTAATACGGTTGCGAAATTACATCCAACATGGGTTATGGTGCAAGTAGAGATTTTAACAGTTGTTGACAATGTGCTTCGCAAGGTTTTTCAAAAGGTGCTGCGCAAGGAAGATACTTGCGAAGCACCCACCCACCCACTTGAACAATTTGAACGGCTTTTCAAAGATGAATAATTAGACTAATTTGTAATGAACGTGATTTAAAAATCCGCTTGTTATTTGCATATAATTAGGAAAGGAAATTTTAATGATTCAGACGTGTAGAAAGATAAGCTTGCCTTCGGAATTGAGCAGCTTAAATGAGGCGGAAAAGTTTGTTCAGGAGTTTTGCTTTGATTGTGATGTGACGCATGCTCGTCATTGTGACATTCAGGTTGCCGTGTTGGCCGCTGTAAGTAATGCCATTCAATACGGACATCGGCATCATGGGCCACGGCTATTTTATATTGAATGCAATTTAACAGAGACTTACGCCATGCAATTCATAATAACGGATTCTGGTCAAGGTTTCGACGTTGAAAATGTTCTAGATCCAACGGATCCCATGAACATGGGGCAGCGTGAAGGACGTGGGATTTATCTCATGCGGAAATTAGCCGACAAGTGCACCTTCAAAAAGAATGGTTCAGAGGTTGTCTTAGAGTTTGGAATTAGGTGAAAGTTAATGATTAGTTTATGTAGGCTTCGCGCAGGGCACAACGGTGCCTTTGTAGCGAGGTTTTTTTTGTTTTAGAGAAAGTAAGCTTCTCAAGTGAATCAAGTGCATTGAATGCTCGGAATGAACGAATGACTTCGCTTTTTGAGTGTTTAGTTTTGACCTTGCCTAGGAATAATTCCAGGTCTAACTAAACTTATTAATCAAATGAATTTAAAACATTTATTCAGCCCAATCATTGGTGCTGCTTTATTGATGTCTTGCGGTGGCGGTAATCAAGAAGCTGAGAAGAAAGCTGAACCAGAGAAGCCGAAGTGTAATTGTTCAGATATGATCGAAATACAAGGGAAATGGAAGGCGAAAGGAGAGCTCTATACTGGTTTGTGCGAAGAGTTAGATGAAACGAATACTGTGGTAAAGAAGAGCGAATTTGTAAATGGAATTGAAATATTTTATTGGAAATCGAAAAAAATTGGGGGGAAATATATTACTATTGATTCTGTTCGTTGTGTAGGTACAAGAATTGAAGAAGGTTTTCAGATTAAAACTGCAAGAGCCTCGAATTGCGAATATGTGCAGGATTACACCCAATTCAATGCGGGGAAATCTGTTAATAATTATATTGATTTTTATTGGGAAGATTGGGGAGCAAAAATAGAAATGCACAAGAGTGATGGTACAGTGGTTCAATTGAATGAA
>CALCNZ010000393.1 GCA_937897625.1 uncultured Flavobacteriales bacterium | reverse complement strand
CGACCCTCGTCCATACACAGAATTTGTTTTAAACGGCACCTCATATTTCTATCAAGAGGGAGGGTCAATATCGGAGGTTAAGGACCATTATGTTGTTAACTTGACCTTGGGATGTGACTATTATGTTACCATTAACAAGCACGAGAATTTTGTACTCATAAACTTAGGCGGAGGCTGCTAATTTTTTTCGAATGGAAGATATCAGTTGGTTGTCACGAACAAGTTTGTTAATTGGTGAAGAGACGTTAAGGAAGTTAACCACCAAGCATGTCATGGTAGTTGGAATGGGCGGCGTGGGTTCTTTCGCGGCGGAGTTTATTGCGCGTTCAGGAATAGGTAAAATGACCATCATAGATGGCGACGTTGTAGATCCCACGAATCGGAACCGACAGCTTCCTGCATTAGCCACCAACCACGGAGAGCCTAAGGTGGAGATCATGGCGGAACGCATTCGCGCGATTAATCCAGAGATTGAATTAACGGTAGTGAAAGAGTTTGTGAATCCGCAAATGGTGGAAGAACATCTAAAAACCAAACCCGATTTTTTGATTGATGCGATTGATAGTATAACGCCGAAGCTAACGTTTATACGCATGGCTTACGAAAGCAAAATTCCTTTGGTGAGTAGCATGGGTGCGGGTGCGAAGCTTGATCCAACGAAATTGCAGGTGGTAGATATTTCGAAAACGTACAACTGTCCGTTTGCTCAACAGATAAGAAAAAATCTGAAGGACAGCGGCATTCGAAAAGGAATAAAAGTGGTGTTCAGTCCTGAGCTTCCAATTAAAGAAAGCTTAATGCTAACAGATGGTAAGAACTACAAGAAGTCGGCATACGGAACAATTTCCTATATGCCGGCAACATTCGGAAGTGTAGTGGCCTCGGTAGCCATTAGAGAATTAATGAAAGCTTAGTCGTACTTCGGCTTCTTGTCGCGCTTCTCGGCTTTCTTTTCTTTGGCTGTCTTCGTAGCAACTTTCTTCACTTCTTTTTTAACGTCTTTTCCTTTTCCCATGATGTAGTGTTTTTCTTGTTAACGTTTCGAATTTAAGGTGAAATTTTCACTTCAACTCAAAATCTTTAAAATCGAATCCAGGACTTACTTGACAACCTGCCAAACAAAATTCGGAATCTGCTGCCAATCTCGCCCCGAACCAGGTTCCTGCTGGTACGACGTGCTGCAGTACTTCGCCACTTACTATGTTTTTTCCCAAAAGGGTGATCTGTTCTTTTCCTTGTGAATCGAGTTCGATAATTTCCAATGTTTGTCCGTCGTGAAAATACCAAATCTCGTCGCTCTTAATGCGATGAAGCGCAGAGGTCTGTCCTTTTTCGAGAAGAAAAAATATACTCGTGCTCAAAGATCGTTCGCCTTCGAAACCAGTGAACTGAATTGAATTATTACTTCGGAAAATCTCTTTGAAATACCCCCCTTCAGGATGCGGAAGCATGTGAAGTTGATCGATATATTGTTTGGCGTTCATTTGTTATTCAATTGAGGAGGGAATATAAAGTGTAAATTTAGAGCCTTCAAAATAAGAATGACTTAAATTTGATTCAATATGAAAAAATCAGTTAAAACAGGATTAATTATCGGAGGAACCTCATTAATTCTTGGTCTTGCAGGGTTGTTCTGGTACCTCGGAATGTCGAATAACAACAAACTTATCGCAAAAATTCCACAAGACGCAGCCATAGTGTTTAAAGCAGATTTAAAAAGTTTGGCGGATAAAGCTGAGTTTAAGAAATGGAAAGAATTGGATATGTTCAATGAATTGCGCGATGAAGAAAGTGTGTTCAATGATATATTGGAGAGCCCGAAAAAGTCAGGTGTCAACTTCATGCAAAACGCCTACGGGTTCATGAGTAAAGGCGATGAGTTTTATGGTGGAATTGTGTTTGGAATTAAAGATGCGAAAGATTTTGAAGAAACTGTGAAAAGCATAGACAGCGACATTGAAGTTCAAAAAACAGATGGAATCTACACCGCTGAAATAGACCACAACGATGTTGCACTCATTTGGGATAAAAATGTTGCTCTCATGTATTTTCGAAATGACGATGATGTAATGGAAAAAGCGAAGCAGGCCTTTGCTCAAGATGAAGACATGAGCATGTTGGAAAATGAAACGTATATGGAATTCGAATCGCTTGACGCAGATTTGGGCACATACATGAACATGAAAAAGTTTCAAGATTTAATGAGTGAAGTGGGTGGAGAAGTTCAAAACCAAATGGCTTCATTGGATAAAGTTGAAGGAATAGGTATGACAGTTCTTTTCGAGGATAAACAAATGCTTATTGACGCAATGTACTACCCAGTGGAAGGAGCGACACCTGAAGAAATTTCAACGATGAAAGATGAAGGAATATCGGGCGACTTAATTAAGCTTATTTCACCAACACAACCGAAAGGATTCTATGCCGCTAATATGAATCTCGAGAAAGTTTTAGGATTGTATCCCAAGATTAATGAAGAGATGATGAAAGACGGATTTTCATTGGATGAAATTAAAAACGGATTAAATGGTGAAATGACTTTCTCATTGATCGATGTGAAGAATGTTCAGAAAATTAGAGAAGTGGCAGATTACGACAGCTGGGAGCCGAACGGATTTTATGACACGCCAGTTCCGATGAAAATGGATACGTCAAATGTTCTCACCCCAATTTTTAAAATTAATTTAGGTTTGAAGGATAAAGGAATTGTCGAAAACCTCATAGCAAAATTCGTTGCGAAAGTAAATGAGCCTGAGGTTGAAGCCTATGAATTTCAAGAGTTGTTGAGTGAAGATTCGTACAGCTCATTTAGCTCTCCAATAATTTACGAAGAGCAGCCAGAACCAGAGGCTAAACGCTACCAATACAACGGTCTTGAAGTATTAGAATTGAAAGATGAAAACATCAAGTGGTACTATAAATACGAAGGCAATTATCTTTCTTTGTCGAATGACGAATCTTCTTTCGCTTCTCAAAATTTCGCATGGGACGGCGATTTGGAAGAAATGCTAACGGAAAAGGCGGGCTCAGGTTATTTGGATTTGAACTACAAGAATTATCCAGATATCGAAAGAGAAAATGCGAGAATGGTTCAAGATTCAAAGAGTTATTTAGAAATGCTCGACAACATGAAGTTTACTTCAGATGGAATGAATTTTCATTTAGAAATGAATTTCACGGATAGCCCCGATCACATTCTTTGGCGCATGATGAAAACCATAGATGCCCAAGTTTCAGGAAATAGAAACAAATACAATTAACGAGTAGTATAATTCAATACGTCGATTTGTAAATTCCCATTCAGAGCTACATTAATTTGTAGCTCTTTTTGTGTGGGATAAAATCCGGTTATCTGCAGACTGTTTAATAGGCCTTTCAAATTCACACCTGACATCAATTCTCCGTTTAATTGTTTCTCAATTTCAGCTTTTGCAGATTGAAGGGTAGGAGTTAAGTCAACATTACAGGCGCTTTGAATGGTCTGGGTAAGTTTGGTCTGAAAAACATCTACCCCAGCATTCATAAGCAAGTGTCGCGATTTGCTATCAATGTCGATCGAACTCACACTCATTTTGTTTGTCAATGGGTCTATGCTTGGTGTAAGCGCTAAAAAGAAATTGCAATTTTTGTATTTCTTGAATCCTACTTTCATGTCGCACAAGACCTCCACTTGAATTTTTTGATTTCCCAATCCAGAAAGCGTAAGGTTTTTCACAGTGATACTTTTCTTTTGATCATCGCTTGCAAATGTGCTTCCAGCAGCTATTTCATTCACTTTGGCCGAAAGACTTTCGTAACTCGATTTAATTGGCATTTCAATGGTAAATCCAGAGGTCATTTCATTCTGCACATTCAAAGGAGGAAGAGGAGGGATGACCGCATTTTCATTTCGATCTAAACTCATAACAGGTGTGGCATCAATTCCCAAATTCACTTGAAGAATATTTCCATAGCCGTACATAGGTCCTAACTTAAAATTAGAAGCGTTGAATGTGAGGTAACCATATCCAGGAATTTCCATCTGACTGTTCAATTGCTTCCAAGCTTCATTCGCGTAACTCTTGAAATCTACTTTTAAGCACTGCTCGTCAATGTATTTGCACACATCGAAAAGGGCAGGGCGAATGGCTTTCATGATTTCCCCGGTCATGTCAATTTTCAAAAACGTCAATTCGCAAGGATCCATTGGATTCAGTTTGGTAAGCGAGGTTGAAGTAATGAGCTGATAGTTTTCGTTCATGGAAAGGACCGATGAAAATTCAATTTCTACGCGGCGCTTTGATTCGTTTCCACTTCCGCAAGAAAATGGAATTCGAGGATGAACACATGTACCCCACACACAACCGGTGCAATAGTTTCCTTCAATGCCGTACCAAGCTTTTGTTCCAACGACGAATTTATTTCCAACTACATAACCGTTGAGATTTTCGCGGAATACATCGTAATTAGCTTGTGGACCATCGCATTCACCAAAGGATTTGTAATAGGGCCATTCTGGATTTCGAATAATGGGTGAAGAAGATTCGTTTGCGAATTTTAAAATCGGGTCTATCGAAATGTTGACTGGAATATTGATATGAGAAACGGACGGCGGTGGCCCTATCGGAATTTCCACATTGGCCATTTCAGGAGCCGGAGCTGTGATTTTGCACGAAGAGAAGGACAACGCGGCAAAGAGAAAGAAGAAAAGGTAAAGGGAAGATTTCTGGATTGGCATAATGGAAAAAATTTCAATGCGAAATTACTCGCTGAATTGTATTATTTTCGTTTCAAATTATTAACTATGAAATCATTTCGACTTTTACTTGTTTTGTCTTTTATGGCTTTTGCAGGAAAAACATTTTCTCAGGGGATGCCCATTTCAGTTGTTATTTCAAATGCAGGATGTGCCGTTACAGTATCGGGGGCATATGTCGATTCAACATCTGGAGCTGCCGGTACGTTTTTACTGAATGCTGTTGATCCAGCAGGCTCATCGTTCATGGGTACAGTTGCAGTGAATGCCTTTGGTACGAATTACATTGTTACGGTTTGTGCAACGGATTGCAACGGAGTTGTTGCTTGCGCAACAGGACCATTGGTTGCTGGTGCAGTAACCACTTTCAACATTGATATGGCTAACAGCAGTGGAGTTGTTGATAATGACGGAGACGGATTCAACAGCAATGCAGACTGCAACGACAACGATGCTGCTATTAATCCAAACGCAACAGAATGGTGCGATGGAATGGATAACAACTGTAACGGAACTGTTGACGAAGGATGCAACATCGGTGGCTGTTCACTTGACATTGTTCTAGTGCCAGACTCATTGGATAACAATCCTTTCGTTGTATATATCTACCTAGCGGGCATTCCAGCAGGAAGCACAATTGCCTGGAACTTCGGAGACGGAGGGGCTTCAACTGCGACTTTCCCAACTTGGGTGTATTCAAATATTGGAACATACACTGTATGCGCTACCTATGCAGACGCGAGCGGATGCACCGCAACGGATTGTGTGACCTTCACAGTGAATGCTGACGGATCAACTACTCCAGGCGGAATTGAAATGCAAGGGTTCACGTTAAATGTTGTTGGAACCATGCCAAGTCCAAATGCAGTTGCTGAGATATCTTCAGCAAATGAATTCATGATTTTCCCTAATCCAGTTTCAGAATCGGCGACCATTCAATGGAACGCTACAGCAACAGAGCAAGGAAGATTAGATATCTTCAACGCACAAGGACAACTTGTTTCTACAGAGCGTTACAACGTTTCTGCAGGCGCTCAGCAAGTTCAGTTGAACACGCAGTCACTTTCTGCTGGAATGTACATTGTTCGCAGTGTATCGAACGCAGGTGCTGTTCGTCAAACGACATTTGTAAAGTAATTCGAAAGTTTTATTTTATGTGGAAGGGTCGACCGTTGGTCGACCCTTTTTTTTCATGCAGAGAAGCAGCGCCCGACTTTATGAATTCAATCAGAGCTTTTCGGAAATAGGAGGCAAGGAGCGACATTGAATGAATGAGCGCATCACATAGTATTGCAACACACAAAAAGAGCCGCATATGCGGCTCTTTTAAGTTTTTTAGTATGGAAGATGTTATGCTTCTTCTACAGAGGCATTGCGCTTGGCCATGATGTTTACCAAGTCTTCGCTGTTGCCTACTAACATTTTTTGGAATCGACGGCTTCCAGATCCCGCTGGGATTGGGTGACCAACGATAACGTTTTCTTTCAATCCGTTCAAGAAGTCTGTTTTTCCTTGAACAGCTGCTTCGTTCAATACTTTCGTAGTCTCTTGGAACGACGCTGCAGAGATCCATGAATCTGTTTGCAACGAAGCTCTTGTGATACCTTGAAGGATAGGACGAGCAGTAGCTGTGATGGCTTCACGAGATTCCATAACGGTGCGGTCTTTACGCTTCAACTCAGAGTTTTCAGTTCTGAATTGCAATGCTGTAATAACCTGACCCGGTAAGAATTTCTCTGAGTCGCCTGCTTCAGTAACAACTACTTTGTCGAATAACAAGTCATTTTCATCAATGAATTCCGCTTTGTCTACAGTGCTTCCTTGTAAGAAACGAGTATCACCAGCATCAAGGATTTCTACTTTGCGCATCATTTGACGAACAATAACTTCGAAATGCTTGTCATTGATTTTCACACCTTGCAGACGGTATACCTCTTGAATTTCATTCACCAAGTATTCTTGAACGGCAGTTGGTCCTTGAATGTCTAGGATATCTCCAGGAGAGATAGCACCATCAGACAATTGCATACCTGCGCGAACAAAGTCTCCGTCTTGAACTAAGATATGCTTAGCCAAGTTGATCAAATATTTCTTCTCTTCTCCAGTACGAGAGCGAAGGATAATCTCGCGGTTACCACGCTTGATTTTTCCGTATTCTACGATACCGTCAATTTCCGCAACGTTTGCTGGGTTCGATGGGTTACGTGCTTCGAACAATTCAGTTACACGTGGAAGACCACCGGTGATGTCACCACCACGACCCGCCATACGAGGGATCTTAGCAAGAATACTACCTTTGGTAATCTTCGTTCCGTTTTCAGTGTTCAAGTGAGCACCTACTGGAAGAGAGTAAACCTTCACCACTTCTTTGCCGCGAACGACTTCGATGCTTGGGTTTTTCTTCTTGTCTTTTGTTTCAATAATAATCTTTTCAGAGAATCCGGTTTGCTCATCGACTTCAGTCTTGAAGGTAATTCCTTCTTCGATTGCGTCGAAATTAATTGTTCCATCTTCTTCAGTGATGATCACACTGTTGAACGGATCGAATTCGCAAATCACGTCGTTCTTTTTAACAACATCACCTGTGTTTACATGAAGAATCGATCCGTAAGGAAGATTCATTGTAGCCATTGTGATTCCTGTTTTCTCGTCGTTGATTTTCAATTCTGCTGAACGAGCAACAACAACAGTAACAGTAGTATTATTTTCTTTTCTTTCAACGGTACGAAGATCCTCAATTTCAACGATACCTGCGTATTTCGCTTTCAAGTCAGAATCAATAGCCGAACCAGAAGCAGCACCACCCGTGTGGAACGTACGCATCGTAAGCTGAGTACCCGGTTCACCAATTGCTTGAGCAGCTACGATTCCGACAGCCGCACCCAGTTCAACCATTTTGTTAAAGCCTAAGTCATAACCGTAACAGAGTTGGCAAATACCACGA
>CALCNZ010000392.1 GCA_937897625.1 uncultured Flavobacteriales bacterium | reverse complement strand
TACGAGATAAACATCGGTGACTGGAGTTCAGACGTGTGCTCTTCCGATCTGAAATGCGCGCTTTCACCAAAAATTAATTTCACTGCCGTAACGCGTTCTTCGAATGAAGGAACAATAAACTTAAACATATACTGACTTGGCCATTTGTGAATTTTATTCAGTTCGGCGCGCAGAGCAGAAAGTCTCGATTCATCCATGAGGCAAAGATAACGCGACAGGACGCATACACGTTGAATTTTCTAATAATGAAAGTTGAATCGAAAAGTTTCTAAACGATTGCGAAATTCAATGCGGTATTCTTCCGCTTTTTTCATGGCTTCTTCGGTGCGAATGTCGTTGTAGAACATGCTCTTCAACAAATATCCTCTTGGATCTTTCGGTTCCAAACGAATGCATTCGTCGGCGACTTTCAATCCGTCTTCATCCTTTTTAATCAGTTGCATGGCTTCTCCTTTGGTGTAATTCGCCAAGAAATCCTTACGTCCCAATCTCATGGCGATGTCGCAATCTTCTATGGCTTCCAAGCAAGCAATGCGTGTCATGTTACCCCAACCCAGATACGGTGCTCTTCCAATGTTGGCCGCGGCTTTGCAGATGTAGAAGGTGGTTTCGGTTGGAAATTTTTCAATGTATGATTCGAATAAATAAAGATATCGATCGTCGCTGGTATGGAAGGCTCCCACCTGAACGGCGAGTTCCAAATAGAATTTCGCTTCTTTGGGTTTGTTCGCATGCCAAAAGATTTCGCCAATGTGCAGAATGGTTTCGGCGTGCGGAGAAGAGCCAATCGGATAATCTTTCATGTGATCTTTCGGAATGCGTTGAAGCAACAGTTCGCAGATGGCAATGGCCTCTTCAGAGCGATTCAATTTCATTTCAAGAAACAAGGCTTCACCAATCAAATGACTCTCGTCGTTGTACTCCTTGGAAAGTCTGGAGTAATAGGGAAGGGCCTTGTCGAATTCTTTTCTTTCGGTATAAAGTTCAATAAGCACATTGCACGCTGAATTGTCGGAAGGGGAATGATGAAGACAAAGGGAATCCAGTTCCCGCGCCAGTTTCAGCGATTCATCTGAATGGTTTTTCAATCGGTGAAAACGAATGCGCTCTGTGAGCACCAACTTTTGTTGATCGAAATTCTCGGCCATTTGTTGCGCTTTGATCAAATGAGCTTCAGAGTCTTCGTATCTGACTTGCGAATTTTCTTGGTGTGCAGCGCTGTAATAATAATAGAAGGAAAACGATGGTTCTTCTGGGAAATAAGCCTTTGCGGCCATTTCCTTGAACCAATTCAGATGCGTTCTCGGAGTGAAACTTTCATATCCTGAAAAACTCGGATAGCGAGAAAGGAACAATTCATAATGTCCGGGCATAAACACAAGACTATCGAACACCTCTGAATGTCCAGCTCCGTTTTCGGGCAACAGGTCAGAGAAGATAACCACCATAGAGTCTTTGCCCTCTGTCCAAACCAAACGGTAATAGTTTTTAATTTGTCGGTATTCCATTGAAACATATCGAGCCGACCAGCCGTTGTGTTCCAAAAACAAACCGTGAATTTCTTTTTGTTCAGAGTCAATGATGTTGGAATGCTCATCGCTCATCAGCTGCAGTTTCATGTGCTTCAAGCAGAGTTCGGAAGAATAGTCTTTTCCGGGAACACCGAAATATCGAAAAGAAGCACCGCCTCCTCCTCCCGGTTGGGCAAGGGTTACGAATGGAAGTAAGAAAAGAAATACGAATACTTGAAAACGCATGCGGCGAAAGTAAGGAATTCCTATTTTAGCCCTGTGAATTTTCAACCCAACGAAAATACAGTACCGAAGCGCGGACAAGTCTTGTTGTCTGAACCATACATCAGCGATCCGTTTTTTCATCGGACCGTTATTTTGTTGTGTGAAAACAACGAAGAAGGCTCCTTCGGATTTGTGTTGAACAATTACATAGACCTTCCCATTCATAAGATTATTGCGAACTTCCCTGAAATGCCCGGACGCGTGAGCCTTGGCGGACCGGTGAAGAACGACAGTCTTTTTTACATTCATTCGTTGGGGGAAGAGATTGAAGGCAGCACACCCATTTTGGAAGGTGTTTGGTACGGCGGAGATTTCACGCGCATTCGCGAACTGATTGAAACCGGAAAACTTCCAGAAAATGCCATTCGTTTTTTCGTTGGATACAGCGGCTGGTCTATCGGACAGCTTCAAGAAGAAATCACATCGAAGTCTTGGTTTGTTCTGAATGTCCCTTCCAAATTGGTCATGAACTCAAAAGAGAACAACGTCTGGAAGGAAGTCATGGACCGCATGGGC
>CALCNZ010000391.1 GCA_937897625.1 uncultured Flavobacteriales bacterium | reverse complement strand
TGATCATCTTTCCGTTTTCAACCAATCCCACAGACATGGCGTTAACCAACGGATTCACTTGATAGCTCTCGTCGAAAAACACTTCACCACCAACAGTTGGAATTCCGAAAGCGTTTCCGTAGTTACCAATTCCCTTCACCACACCTTCCAACAACCATTTCGTTTTCGGATTTTCAAGTTTCCCGAAACGAAGCGAGTTCAATTGAGCAATTGGACGAGCACCCATGGTGAAGATGTCGCGGTTAATTCCGCCAACACCGGTTGCCGCGCCTTGGTATGGCTCAAGCGCACTCGGGTGGTTATGTGATTCTATTTTGAAGGCGCAACCTAAGCCATCGCCAATATCTACAAGACCTGCGTTTTCTTCTCCGGCCTTCACCAACATGTGTGGACCATCTTTCGGTAGCGTCTTTAACCACTTGATGCTGTTTTTGTACGAGCAGTGTTCGCTCCACATCACAGAATAGACGCACATTTCTGTGAAATTCGGCGTGCGACCTAAGATGGTTTTGATTTGATCAAATTCTTCGGGACGAAGTCCCATTTCTTGTGCTTGTTCAAGCGTTGCAATTTGCGTAGATGCGTTTGACATGGAGTGCGTTTAAAAAACTGACGCGAAGATAACTTATTTCAACTCGTCTAACTTCATTTTTCCCGCGTCGTTCCAAAGGCTTTCTTCTAAGTCAAGCGCTATGACGCGGGCATAGGGAGTTGGGCCGTTTCCTGAAGTTTTCAACGAAATAAGTCCAGGGTGTGAACTCCATGAAATTTTTCCAATAATCTGGTAATCTACTTGCGCATTGTTGTCGAGATAATAAGCCGATTTTATCGGAGGAAGAATACCTTTCAAGTAAACTGTTTCAATTCCTTTCGGAACGAAAACAAACAGGGTGTTTCCGTTTGCGCTTACCGTTGTAGGAAATTCGCAATACTCGCGCGGCAATCCTGCGCGTGTTCCGTAAATGGCGGTTCCATAGTGATTCATCCATTCGCCCAATGCCGAAAGGGTTGAAGTGACTTGGGGTGGAAAGGTTCCGTCTTCCTTCGGACCAATATCGAGCAATAAATTTCCGCCCAACGAAACAACATCGGTTAAAATGTGAATGATCTGCTCGGGTGTTTTAAACGCCGTGTCTTGCGGTTGCCATCCCCAGTTCGTGTTCAAGGTCATGCACAATTCCCATGGCTTTTCATTTCTATGAATGGGGAAGGAGTTCTCGGGCGTCTCGTAGTTTCCGCAATCAGGAAGGCGGTTGTTGATGAGGACGTTTTTGTTTTTGGCTTTCAAGCTGTCGCGAATGGCGAAGGCATTCCACTCTTCTGCCGAATGTTCCCATCCACCGTCGAACCACCACAAGTCTGGATTGTATGCATTACGCAGTTCCAAAATTTGCGCTTCGTTGTATTGCTGGAAGCATTTCCAGCGTTCGGGTTCTTCAGCTATTTTGTAGCGCGTGCTGTCTTTTAAAAATCCAGGATAGCACGGATGACTCCAATCGATGAGCGAATAGTAAACACCAATTTTTATTTTTTTATGTTGAAGGGAAGAAATCAAAGGAGTGTACACATCGCGCTTAGCAGGCGTTGTAGCGGGAATGCTGTTGATGAACGGCTGCTTTCTTTTTGCGTTGTAATACGGAACTTTTGAATCCCACAGCGCCACACCGTCGTGATGCTTGGACGTGATAACGGCGTATTTCGCACCCGAGCTTTCAATGAGTTCGGCCCAATCTTCGGGATTGTATTTGCTGGCAGTGAATCCTTTTGCTTGTGCCATGTAGTCGCTGTGTGAAATTTTCTTGTTGTGAAAAGACCACGACTCGTCAATGCCTTTCACGGAATAAATTCCCCAGTGAATGAAGATTCCCAGTTTAGCATCTTGAAACCAATTGTCGTTTGCTTGGCTGAAGCCATGCAGGGGGAATAAAACAGCTAGAAGGGTGAAGATTTTAAATTTCATCTTCAAATATAATCAGAGTCAAGGCCATGTTTTAAGCTGATTCCAATCGAAATAATACTCTGGGGTTAATAGTCTTCCGATTTGATTCGCTTGGTACCAAGGTGAAAGAGAATGGTTATTCGGATTAATTAAAACTTCAATGTCTTGGGCGGGCATGTAACTTTGCGCAAGCATAAACAATTTTCCTTCAGGACCCTCGGCAACGTCTAAAACAATAACGGCATGTCCGGGGGATCCGCCTTTTATGAATACATCTCCGGCCTCTATATCTGAAATGTTTTTAGGTTGAAGTTCATTGGAAAGCGAAAGGGTGCCGGCATAGGTAAAAACTTTTTTCATGTAATTCATGAAATCGTCGTGCGTTTCAGAAGGGGTTCCTCCGCTGGTCCAACCGTTACATGCGGCATTCAGTCGCTTTCCTTGTTTCCATTCGGAATATTTCATGTTGAATCCGTTGGTTAAATGGAAGGCAATGTCGTTGTGTCGTTTTTCGGAAAAAAGCCATTCTCCGCGAAGGCGCATGACGGCGTCGGCGCATTGCTGCAAATCTGAATTTCCCACGGAAATGTCTACAACGGCTGCCGCCACTTTGTTCGATTTTATAGTTCCGTCGAAATGTTTGGTAAGAGTGCCCGCTGGTTTTAACGGAAGTTGCTGCAAATAATTCCCAAACGTTCCTGCCGGATAAGATTTTCGGGTATAACCGTTCGGAACATTGAATCTCGTCGCCACCGTATTCCCTTCCGAGAAAACTTGCGCAGCACCTTCCGAAGGACCTTTCGAAGAACCTTGGGTAACACTTGAACACTGCACCGCAGCTGCAACCACCAGTGAAATTGTTCCGAATTTAAAGAAGGTCGCAAGTTTATTCATTCCGATAAATTTTTAGTCGTGAAGAGAATTCGGGAACGAAAAATTTTTTGAATTAGTATGAGACTCTCTGTCATCATTCTTGCGCAGCATCTTTCGAAGAATCTTGCGTAGCATCTTTCGAAGAATCTTGTTGGAAACAATTTGTGAGTGTTACAACATAGTTATAACTTTGCGGAAAGATATTTAAGAGATATGAAATCGAAAATAATTTCCATAGGAAATTCGAAAGGAGTCATTATCCCTTCTTAATTTATGAAAGACTTGGG
>CALCNZ010000390.1 GCA_937897625.1 uncultured Flavobacteriales bacterium | reverse complement strand
TTCCCTACACGACGCTCTTCCGATCTCCAAACACCTTGGTTTCGCCCATTACTCTCGGGCATCCAGGAACGTTGCCGAAAGTGAATACACAGTCGGTCGACTTCGCCATTAAATTGGCATTGGCAACGAACATGCAAATAAACACGCCTGTTTTCTTCGCGAGAAAGAATTATTTCTACGCCGATTTGCCGAAGGGATATCAAATTACACAAGACAAAACTCCCATCTGCACAGGTGGTGAAATTGTGATTCGTGAAGACGACGGCTCTGAAAAGAGGATCGGTATTACCCGCGCACACTTGGAAGAAGATGCTGGAAAAAGCATGCACGACCAAGATCCTTTCGATACCTTAATCGATTTGAATCGTGCCGGTGTTCCTTTGATTGAAGTTGTTTCTGAGCCAGATATGCGCACGTCACGCGAAGCGTATTTGTATCTGACTGAAGTGAGAAAGCTCGTTCGTTACCTCGACATTTGCGACGGAAACATGGAAGAAGGATCGCTTCGTTGCGATGCGAATATTTCTGTTCGAAAGAAAGGTGCGCCTGAATTCGGAACGCGTTGTGAAGTGAAGAACATGAACTCCATTCGAAACGTGCAACGTGCCATAGAGCATGAAATGATGCGTCAAATCGATATCATTGAAGCAGGTGGAGTCATCAATCAAGAAACAAGAAGCTTCAATGCGGCTGACGGAACCACATCATTGCTTCGAAGTAAAGAAGACGCTCAAGATTACCGCTACTTCCCAGAACCGGATCTTCCGCCTGTTGTAATTACAGATGATCACATTCAGCGCATTCACGCATCCATGCCGCCACTTCCAAAAGAATTGTTGCATAAGTATTTGAAAGAATTCAATCTTTCTGAATATGATGCGAATGTCTTGACCAGCGAAAAAGAAACTGCACTTTATTACGAGCGCATCATAGCCAAAACAAACAATTACAAAGCTGCTTGCAATTGGTTAATGGGGCCAGTAAAAGGATATTTAAAAGAGCAAGCGTTAGAGATTGATCAAAGTCCGTTTTCCCCTGAACAGCTTGCTAGTATTATAAATCTGGTTGATTCTGGAAAGGTGTCGAGTTCTACCGCTGCTGAAAAGATTCTTCCGGCTTTGGCGAATCATTCATCAAAAATGGCCGAAGACATTGCCGCTGAATTGAACCTGATTCAAGATGCCGATGAAGACAGCATTAAACAAATTGCCCAAGAAATTCTTGCGGCATGGCCCGATAAAGTGGCTGCTTACAAAGCAGGTAACAAAGGCATGCTGGGATTATTCATGGGTGAACTCATGAAAAAGAGTGGAGGGAAGGCCAATCCGAAAACAGCATCTGGACTTATTCAACAATTATTGGAGCAATGAGAAAAATCGTTTATTTCTTAAGCCTGGCAATACTTTTCGCTTCTTGCGGAAATTCAAATTCTATTTCAGGAGTAATCACTGGTGCTGAAGGAAAAACCATTTATTTGGAATCCCTTTCCGATACTAGAGTTCTTCCCATCGATAGCACTGTAGTGGGGTCAGATGGAAGTTTCAGTTTGAAGTCGCACGACAATCTTCCTTTAGACTTTTATCGAATTTATTTCAAGGAAGGAAATTTCCTTCAACTCATTACAGATAGCTCCGAGCATGTTGAAATCACTGCGGAATTTGCGAAACTCAGTGACGCGAAAGTGGAAGGTTCTGAGCAAACCGTGGAATACATGGACTTGGTGAAGAAGTGGGAACCGCTAATGGAAAAACTTGCTGAAGCTCAAGCCCAAGTGAACAAACCATCGACCGATCCAGCCTTGGATAGCACGCAGTGGGTTGCCAAATGGGAAGCGCAATACATGGCCGCTCAAAAAGAAGCGAACGCATTTATCAAAGGATGGTTGGAAAAGCACTCAGCAAGTCTGTTAGCGATTTCAATTGTTCAAAATTTAGATCCTAGATTCGACTTCAGTTGGTATCAGCGTGTATTAACCGACACGAAACCGACATGCGGAAAGCTTCCGGCATATAAGACTCTTGAAAAATTAGTTGGACAAATTAAAAATGCCAGCAGTTCAAGTTCCTCTTCCAATTCAAAAATTGCAGTTGGAAAAATGGCTCCTGAAATCACCCTTCCAAACATAAACGGAGAGACCAAAGCCTTGAGCAGTCTTCGTGGAAAGGTTGTCCTTCTTGACTTTTGGGCTTCTTGGTGCGGTCCATGTCGAAATGAAAATCCGAATGTGGTTTCAGTATACAAGAAGTATTCTTCAAAAGGATTCGATGTGTTCTCTGTTTCGTTAGACGACAAGAAAGCACCTTGGGAAGCAGCAATTAAAAAAGACGGATTGTTATGGAATAATCACGTTTCAGATTTAGGCGGATGGAGATCTGCCGTTGTTCCGATTTATGAAATCGAGAGCATTCCTTTTCCTGTGTTAATTGACAAGGAAGGAAAAATAGTAGCCATGGGCGAATCGTTGCGTGGTGAGGGACTAGAAAATGAACTTAACAAGTTAGGACTATAAAATTTCAACATGAAAAAAATCACCTTAGCACTTGTTGCTTTCGGAATGAGCATCGCTTCTTTCGCTCAGACGAAACCATACTTCCAACAAGATGTAAAATTCAAAATAGATGTGAAGCTCGACGATGAGCGTAACATGCTCTACGGAAACGAAGAGTTGGTCTATACCAATAACAGTCCGGTTGCATTGAACGAAATATACATGCACATTTGGCCCAACGCCTACAAGAACCGAAACACGGCTTTGGCCAAGCAATTAGCGCGTACGCGCAATTTCGTCTTGTTCACAACCTTGGCTGAAAATAAGGGATACATAGACTCCTTGGACTTTAAGGTAGACGGTGTGAAAGCATCTTGGCAATACGACGGTGAGAATATCGATATTTGTAAATTGTTGTTGGCGTCACCGCTGCAACCCGGTCAAAGCATTACGATCACAACTCCTTTCCGAGTAAAAATTCCAAGCGGAAGTATTTCTCGTTTAGGACACATTGGACAAAGCTTTCAAATTACACAATGGTATCCGAAGCCTGCGGTATACGATCGCAACGGATGGCACCAAATGCCTTACTTAACGCAAGGAGAATTTTATAGTGAATTCGGTTCATACGATGTCAGCATTACACTTCCAAAAAATTATATTATTGGTGCATCCGGAGATTGTCAAACACCTTCAGAAGTTGAATTCATGAATGAAGAAGCGGCGAAAGCTTCACAAAAGATTGCGGAATACACGCTTAAGACAGGAGATCTAAATGAATTTCCAGAATCTTCGAAAGAATGGAAGACCGTTCGTTACATTCAATCTCGCGTGCACGACTTCGGTTGGTTTGCAGACAAGCGTTGGATTGTTTTAAAAGGAAATGTTGAAACACCTGCGAACAAGAATCAAGTAACTACTTGGGCATTATTCACACCTGAAAGCGCGAAGTTGTGGAGCAAGTCTTCAGAATATTTGCACGATGCCATTTACTATTACTCTTTGTGGAATGGCGATTATCCGTACAATCAAGTTACCGCAGTAGACGGAACAATCAGCGCGGGTGGTGGAATGGAATATCCAAACGTTACTGTAATTGGTTCTTCTGGAAATGAACGTACACTCGAAACCGTTATCATGCACGAAGTTGGTCACAACTGGTTCTATGGAATTTTGGGAAGCAACGAACGTGACAACGCCTGGATGGACGAAGGATTGAACTCGTTCAACGAAGATCGCTACATGGATACTAAATTTCCAGATGCCTCATTAGGCGCAGCCATTGGAATCGGTGGATTGGATAAGAAGTTAGGTCTTTCAGATTTCTCACAACGTTCTTTGAGCGAGTTGTCTTACTTAATCTCCGCTTCTCAAAACCTCGATCAACCCTTGCAATGTCATTCAGACAACTTCACTGAACTCAACTACGGAGGAATCGTCTACAAAAAGACGGCGTTGTTGTTTTATTATTTGAAAGGATATTTGGGCGAGACGTTGTTCGATCAGTGCATGCACAATTATTTCGAGAAGTGGAAATTCAAACACCCACAACCAGAAGACATTCAAGCAGTATTCGAAGAAACCACAGGTCAGAAACTCGATTGGTTCTTCAATGAATTAATCAAGACTACAGAGAAGATCGATTTCAGTATTAAGAAGATCAAACAAAACCCAACGGCACCTGAAACAGTCTTGGTAAAGGTGAAGAACACCGGCTATGCATCAGGAGGTGTATCTATTGGAACGGAAGGAAGCAAGACTCCAATTTGGACAAAGGAAGCCGTTGCACCTGGAAAATCTGTTTGGATAACTGCTCCGAATTCGACTTCTTATTCAATCGATCCGGAAGGGGTAATTCCTGAAGTGAATCGCGAAAACAACACCATGAAAAGTTCAGGCTTATTCAAAAAGGTAGAACCGGTTAAGATGAAATTCTTCTCAAGCATCGACAATCCGAAGCAAACAGAGTTGTTCTATCTTCCTATTTATGCCTACAATGTTCATGATGGAAGCTTGATTGGTGTGAATCTTCACAACAAGCAAATCCTGCGTAAGAATTTCGAATGGAATGTTTCTCCGCTTTACAGTTTCCAAAGAAAGACGGTAAACGGATTCGCAAGCGTGGCTTATCACAAATTGAATTTTACAGCCGGAACGAAAGTGCAAAGATTTGGAATGAATGATTTTATCAGTGGCTATGACAACACCTACGATAATTACACTTTAATCAAACCCTACCTGGCGTATACATTCCGAAATAAACCTACG
>CALCNZ010000389.1 GCA_937897625.1 uncultured Flavobacteriales bacterium | reverse complement strand
AATGAACTAATGAAATCGAACGCACGCTTTTGACGTTTGTTCAACGTGTTGGAAATGGAGTTTACCGTAACGAAGAAACCTTCTGTAGCGCTCTGGATATGCTGACTTCCAATAATGAATAAGCTTTCGGGTGGGGCAATTTTGAATTCAAGTTGAAGGGAAGAAAGCTTGCCCATTTCTGAAATAATTTCACTGCTGCTTAAGTCTTTCGCGCAGAAAATGACTTCCTGAATTTTATGAATGCGAACATATTCAAGCAACGAAATGCTCCGCGATTTTTCAGAATTCATTTGCTCGAATGAGGCAATGGGGTATTCAATCTGATGTAAAAAAGTTTGAACGCGCGTGCCTTCTTCATCCGAACCTATGAGCAATATTTTCTTTTTCGGATTGCCTTGCCAGTTCCATTTTCCTGAAATGACTTTGCTGAACACCGCGTGTATAAGGGGAAGCGAAACAATGGCGAACAATGCGCTCAATAAAATTACAATGCGCGAAAAGCGAATGGTTTCCGGAAGAAGCGAATAAATAAGCAGCGTAATTATTGAAACCAACAGAACGGGCTTTAACGTGCGCTGCGGAAAAACCGGTCTGTCGTAGGCGCCATTCAACCAGTTTCCAATTAACGTAAATGCTGTTATGACAAAAGCCGTGATAAGCATGAGTGAGCCATCGAAATTTTTCGATTGCCATTGCGAATAGTGATCGGCGAAGGTGTAGATACCCAAGCTCAGAACTGCAGCATCTGCAAGGGGCAGAAGGCTAGCTGTAACAACGCGTGATACAATGGAAACCGAAGCGCGCATCCAAACCGCAAGTTGAATAAAGAACGAAAACCATTTCGCATGCGAAGCAGAGAAGTGCTTGCGCGCAAAGATGATCATGGCGTTGTAGAAGACATACACGTAATTCAGGCTGCCTTTCTTCGTGCTCTCGCCTTTGTAGTGAATAATGCTGGTTTCAGGAAAATAGTAGTTCTTCCATCCGCCTTGAATGATGCGCCAACTCAGATCAATGTCTTCTCCATACATGAAGAAGGCTTCGTCTAACAAACCAACTTGGTCCAACGCTTTCTTCCGCATGAACATAAATGCTCCCGCTAGAATTTCAATCTCGCATGTTTCATCGTAGCTCAGATGACCTAAATAATACCGATTGAATTTTTTGCTTTTAGGAAACAACTTTGAAATTCCGAAGATCTTGTAGAAGCTGGTTTCCGGGGTAGGAAGTCCGCGTTTCGATTCAGGAAGTAAAATTCCTTTTCCATCTACCATGGGAACACCCAGTCCGCCGGCTTCCGGATGTGCATCCATGAAGTCAAGCACCTTTGAAAAAGAGTCTTCCTTCACAACGGTATCTGGATTCAATAAAAGAATATATTCTCCTTTGGCAATGCGCATGCCTTGGTTGTTGGCCTTCGAAAAACCGGTGTTGTCTTTGTTCGCAATGAGGTGCACCCATGGGAATTTCTCTTCCACCATTTCGTTCGAACCGTCAACGCTGTTGTTGTCTACCACAATCACTTCAACTTCAATTCCGCGCATAGCAGCGTAAACAGAAGCGAGGCATTGTTCAAGGAAATACTTGACGTTGTAATTGACTATGATTACGGTTAAACGCATGGGACGGCAATTTACAATCTTTTAATGAATTCTTTGTCCATATAGAGCGAGTAATAGATACTTTTAACCCTATGAAATATGCATTCGCATTTGTGGTGGCTTTTTTAATGGTGGAATTTGCGCAAGCGCAAGACACACTGAAGCCGAAAGAACTTCCATTTACCATCTCTGAAATTAAAAAGTTAGATGCGGAAGAATTGCTCGATAAGAAAGAGGGAACCTTTGTAACGGGAGTGCCCGACCTTAGTGTAGATCCCTTGAACGGATTCGGTTATGGGGTGGAAGGGTCATTGGTTTTTAATGGAAAAAAAACAAATCCGTTTTTTGAATACACCCCCTATGACAAGAAAATAGACATGGTCTTGTTCAACACTTCGCGTCAGCAGCGCGAATTTATTTTAACGTACGATCAGCCTTATGTCTTTCATTCGAAGTGGCGTCTGCGTGGTGAAATTGGCTACGAAAAAAATCCGAATTTGCTTTATTTCGGAATTGACAAGCGTTCACTTCAAACACTTTCACAACTTTCATCGAAAGATGGAATTCCTTCCAACAACACCAGCGATAACTACACCGATTATGAGAACGCCTTGGGGATAAACGGAAGTTATAACAACTATACAAAGGAAGAATATATTTTGAATATCAGCGGTGAGTATGCTTTGTTAGACAGTCGAATGCGCATTCTTGCTGGGTTCGAAATGGCTAAGTTGAACATTACTTCTAACGAAAATGAGGCGTCGCGCATTCGCTTAGATGCCTTGAGTAATCAGATACTGGGTGTAGGAAAATCTTTTGTTACTTTTCTGCAAGTCGGCGTGGTATATGACACGCGTGATTTCGAACCCGATCCGAACCGAGGCGTTTTTGCTGAAATCACGGAAGAATACGGAAGTCATGCGTTAGGTTCGGATTACAATATGCACAAGCTTTTTGGACAAGTGAAATTGTACAAGCGACTTTTTCCAAATACATTCAAGAAAGTGGTTTGGGCGAACCGTGCTGGAATTGGTTACACCTTTGGCAATGCGCCGTTCTTCGAGTACCAAGACGAATGGAGTTCGGAAGGAAGCATTGAAGGATTGGGCGGAGCGAATACGTTACGCGGTTACAAGCAAAGCAGATTTTTAGACCGTGGAATGTACTTCGTGAATTCTGAATTGCGCGTGCGCTTGTTCGAGCGGGTGATTGCGAAACAAAACGTTGGATTCGGCCTGGTGCCTTTTGTAGATGCGGGAAGTGTGTACAACACCCTTAACGATTTAGTTGCGAAAGGAAGTCTGCGTTATTCTTACGGAATGGGTGCGCGAATTATTTGGAACCAGAGTACCATTTTGCGTTTCGACTTGGCACATTCGAAAGAAGATCAACAGTTCTTCTTTACGTTTGATCACGCGTTTTAATGATTGGCTTTTCCGTATGGAACGCGCTGCTGAAGGCTTCGGCCTAGCGTAATCTCGTCGGTGTATTCCAACTCTGCGCCAACAGCAATGCCTCGCGCAATGGAAGTAATTTCAATCGGAAGGGCTTGTAATTTTTTCGAGATATAAAACGCGGTTGTTTCTCCTTCCATGGTTGCGTTAAACGCGAAGATGATTTCAGAGACGTGATCACGTTCGCAGCGCTCCACCAAACTCTGAACGGTTAAGTCTGAAGGACCAATGCCGTCCATGGGAGAGATCAATCCGCCCAGCACATGATACAATCCGTGAAACTGCGAAGTGCCTTCCACCGCCATGACATCGCGAATGTCGGCCACCACACAAAGTGTTTGCTTGTCTCTTCGTTCATTGGCGCAAATGCCGCAGAGTTTATCGTCGGAAAGGTTGTGGCAATTCGAGCAGAATTGAACATGCTGTTTCATGAGTTGAAAGGAAGAAGCGAAGCGATCCACTTCATCGTTCGAACGGCGCAGAAGATCTAACACAAGACGAAGCGCTGTCTTTCGTCCAATGCCTGGCAACGAAGACATTTGGTCTACTGCAGTTTCAATCCATTTCGAACTCGAATTCATAGCAGCGAAATTACATGCTGTTGTTCGAAACCTTTTCAATAAACAAAAAGACTTTTCAAAAAAATGAATTAATTGCAAAGAAAAACACGCATGTCTCCTCTTGTCATTGCCTTCGTTCTAATTGTGTATTTCATTGCGCTTTTTGCAGTGGCTGTTGTCACTTCAAAAAAAGCAGACAACGCCTCGTTTTTCAAAGCGAATAAAAGTGCTTCGTGGATGTTGGTTGCCTTTGGAATGATTGGCACCTCGTTATCGGGAGTAACCTTTGTCTCAGTGCCAGGAACAGTAAGCGTAGCAGGCATGCAGTACTTCACCATGGCGCTCGGTTTTTTCGCGGGGTATTTTGTCGTGGCTTTTGTGTTGTTGCCGCTGTATTACAAATTGAATCTCACTTCCATCTATTCGTATTTGGAACAACGCTTTGGTTCTCCGGCTTATGAACTCGGTGCATTGTTTTTTATTCTTTCTCGAACCGTAGGCGCCTCGCTGCGTTTGTTTCTGGTGGTGAATGTGATTCAGTTTTTAATCATGGATGCGTTGGGTGTTCCTTTCGCGGTGACTGCGGGGATTACACTTCTCATGATTTTGGCTTATACCTACAACGGCGGCGTGAAGACGATTGTTTGGACAGATACCCTTCAAACTTTTTTCATGTTGTCTGCTTTAGTGGGATGTGTAATTTATATTTTGAATCAGCTTGGCGGTTGGGATGCCGCATGGCGAGCCATTTCCAGCGCGAAGGCAACCAGTGGATTGGATTTGGCTTATGTGTTTAACGGTGATGTGATGCACAAGAAATTTTTCTTGAAGCAATTTTTAGGCGGAGCATTTATTACGATTGCCATGACCGGATTGGATCAGGAAATGATGCAGAAGAACATCAGTGTTTCGAATTTGAAAGACTCTCAGCGCAACATGATATCGTTCAGTGCAGTTATGGTTATTGTGGTTGGAATGTTTCTTTTTTTAGGAGCGTTGCTCTTCGTTTACATGCAGCAGTTTCAGTTGGAAAAAGCGTATGTGGGCGATGCTATTTTTCCGAACATGGTCATGCAACACATGCCTTCAATTATGGGATTGTTGTTTATTGTTGGTTTGGTGAGTGCGCTCTTTCCCTCGGCCGACGGGGCTATTACGGCGTTAACGTCTTCTTTCTGTATTGACTTGCTTCGCTTTTCGAATATGGAAAAGAGTGAAGAAGAGAAAGCGAAGATTCGCAAACGCGTTCATTTAGCCTTTACGGTTTTGTTCTTTTTCATTGTGTTGTATTTCCGTTGGTTGAATGAAAAGACCATTGTGGATTTGCTTATGGACTTGGCCGGATACACTTACGGGCCGCTGTTGGGATTGTTTGCATTCGGTATACTCACGAAGCGTGAGTTAATAGGCAGCAAGTGGAATGTGGTGGTTATTTGTTTGCTTTCTCCCGTGCTGACATACTTGCTTGCAATGAACAGTAAGGCGTGGTTTTACGGCTACGAAATGGGAGCGGAGAATCTTATTGTGAACGGAGCAATAACCTTTTGCTTACTCTACTTGCGAAGCACCTTCCGCAAAGCGGACCTTTCGAAGAACCTTGTGTAACACCTTCCGCAAAGC
>CALCNZ010000388.1 GCA_937897625.1 uncultured Flavobacteriales bacterium | reverse complement strand
TCCCTATTCAAAGTTCAGGTTCCAGAATTTGCTTTGGAAGCAGACTTCATGAAGAACTAGCCAATTATATTTTATAATAAAAAAGCGGCCTTGGCCGCTTTTTTCATTTCCTTTTTCTGCTATTTAACTGCAGGGGTTACCAATTCAATATCTACTCTTCGGTTTTTCATGCGACCTTCAATTGTCTCATTGGAAGCAACTGGTTTTGTGCTACCGTAATATTCAATCTTAATTCGGTTAGCTGGTACACCTTGAGAAATAATATAAGCCTTTACATTGGCCGCACGATTTCGCGAAAGTGCTAAATTGTAACCCTCAGACCCCGAAATATCTGCGTGTCCAGAAACAACTAAACTAAGTGTAGGATTAGCCAGTAACTGGGCAGCAATGACCTTCAATCCTTCTTTTTGTGAAGCGGGTAAAATGGACATGTTAACCGGATAGTCAGAAATTGAACTGATTAATGTTCGTGTAGGATCTGCAGGCGTTGGTATTACCTCAGGTTCTGGTTCCGGAGTTACATTAGTGATAGGATCAGGTTCAACAGTTCCTGTTGTATCAGAAGGAGCATCTTCTTGATTAACCTCAAGCACTTCATTTGGCACTACAACAGGCACTACTTCAACGAATGGACGAGTCTTCGTTGATTTTAAGGTTACCGAAAGACCCACGCTTGCGTTCATTAAATGACCGTTAAACATCGTTTTATCTACGCTACGATTCATATCGTAAGACATCGATTGCAAGGAATGTGAAACGAAGGTATATGCTGCAAATACCGATACCTTTTCAGATAATTGATAAGTTGGGACTACTTTAACAGCTAAATTAAGCATGTCGTCTCCTTTAGAAATAAAATAGTCATTATGTCCTTTAGATTGAACTGTGCTTGCGCCTGCTCCAATACCGAATTGCACATCGAAACGGTTGGGTACATGAGTAGATGAAAGCGATTTGCTCAATTGCTTTTGAATAGATGTCATTAAGAAGTAATTCGCTCTGAAATATTTTGAAGAAAAATCAGCAGAGGATTTACCTGGATTCAATCCATCGAAGGCAAATTCAAATCGACCGAAATAGATTGGATTAATGAACGGATGATTAAGTCCAACAGCAACATGTTGCCCTGGTATTGGAGATAATGAACTGTTGCTTTGCAATGGAGCACCAGCAAAATGGCTACCAATTGCTGCATCTGCAGACCAAATACGTGGAACTCGGTTTACAATCTCTGTCGTATAATTTGTTCTGCGGTCGGCAACTTGGTATCTTAAACCAACGCTCAAATTCATGAATCTACCATTTAACGCGCTATTCGCTTGACCAGCTTGCATGTTCCAAGTGGTTGATTGCAAAGAGTGACTGGTTAATGTCAAATTTGAAATAACCGATAAATATTTTGAAACTCGGTAGGACGGATTAACACTAAATACAAGTGCATACATGTCGTCACCATTCAAGAAAATATCACTTACTCGTGCTGAACTTTTTGCATCGTATAAAGTAGCAAAACCTATTCCTGCACCAAAGGCCAAGTCCATTTTATTCGATTCATTATTTACTCCACGAAGCGTGCGTAAATCTGCAATAACCTGATAGGTTGTTCTAAAATATTTCGAAGTAAATGCAGGAGCATTTTTTGCTTCTTTAAAAACATCGAAACCAAGATCAAATCTTCCAGACAATTTCGAGTTGGGATATTTATGATTTACTCCAAAATTCAAATGACTGATTGAAGCACCGTTGAATTTTGCTGATTCCACTTTTGTTTTTCCAGCAAAGTGATTCCCAACAGATGCATCGAATGAAGTGAAGAAATGCCATTTCTTATGAGCCTCCTTTATTTGTCTGTTGTAGGTACGTTCTGTGTTAGGCGTGTAACGAATTCCAACGTTAAGGGTTCTAAATGCCCCTTTGAAAGCTGTATTAGCTATGGCATTCGTAAAGTCGAATGAAGTAGATTGAGCCGAGTGGTTTATTCGTGTGTAGGAAGCAAACAACTTAATCCCGTCACTCACTTCAATACTTGGAGCAATTCTAAAACTAATGTTTAGCATGTCATCTGCCTTTTTTAAATAAGGAGATTCTGAAACAGGATGTTCTTTACTGGTCATTGCAGAATAGCCGAGACCCATGCCCAAATCAATGTCAAACGATTGCCAAAAAGTCTTTTTGTCTACAGAAAAATTCGATTTTCCCCAACCGGAAAGATTCTTTAGACTCGCGTTTAAATAATAGGTTGATCGAAAATAGTTCGTGTGGAAAGGGGCTGATAAAGAATTGCCTACCATTTTGTCGTATGACAATTCGAGTCTTCCTCCAATTTTGTTGTTGGTGAAATAATTAGTCCAACCTAATGTCAAATTGTTCGCAGTTAATGCATTTACATTAAAGCCATCTTCAATTTGTCTCAATCCAAAGTGGTTTCCGAAACCGAAATCGAAAGATGATTCTAGTTTCTTGGTGTTTCTTTGAGAGAAAGCGAAAATAGAAAGTGATAAAAAGAGAAATGTAAAAAATGATTTCATTCTGACGAATTAGTTTATACTACAAAAATAAGAAAACAAAACCGCTTGGCGCCTATGTTTTAAGTGATAAGAATTAATGTTTCCAACAATTAATCGTTAAATTTGGCCAATACTTATCTTGATCATGGATTTCAATGCTCGAATTTTTGTAGCTGGACACAATGGCTTAGTGGGAAGAGCCATTGTAAAAGGATTAGAATCTTTTGGTTATAAGAACATTTTGGTAAAATCGCGAGCAGAATTAAATCTCCTGAATTCTTTTGATGTGGAGAATTTTTTTCAGAACGAAAAACCTGAGTATGTTTTTCTTGCCGCGGCAAAAGTTGGAGGAATTATTGCAAACAATACCTACAGAGCAGACTTTCTTATTGAAAATCTTTCAATACAAAACAATGTTATTTCAAGTGCGCACAAAGCTGGAGTGAAAAAGTTGTTGTTTCTTGGAAGTACCTGTATTTATCCAAAGAACGCTTCTCAACCGCTTCAAGAAAACGCCTTACTATCAGGAGAATTGGAGTATACCAATGAGCCTTATGCCATAGCAAAAATTGCAGGTATCAAGTTGTGCGAAAGCTTCAATATTCAATACGGAACTAATTTTATTTCCGTCATGCCTACGAATTTATATGGTCCAGGGGATAATTTCAATTTTGAAAAATCACATGTCTTGCCTGCACTTTTGAGGAAAATTTATTTAGCGAAGTGCTTGCAAGATGGAAACTTTAATGCTGTTCTTGAAGACTTGAATGAGACGGAGGAATCAAGAGCTTTGAATTATTTAAGTTCAATTGGGGTTACAAATGGAATCGTAAACATTTGGGGGTCTGGAAATCCGCTTCGGGAGTTTATGTGGTCTGAAGATATGGCTAACGCATGTATTCACATTATGAAAAGTGTGAATTTTTCAGATCTAATTCACTCTGATGAAGTAAGAAATACGCACATAAATATTGGTACTGGAGAAGAAATTTCAATTGCTGAATTAGCTATATTGATTGCCGAAGTCGTTGGTTATAAAGGAGAATTTCACTTAGATACTTCAAAGCCCGACGGTACTATGCGAAAATTAACGGATGTTTCAAAACTGCATTCACTTGGCTACAAACACGAAGTTTCATTGCGAGAAGGCATTCAGCGTGTCTTTCAGTGGTATATTGAAAATAAAAAAAGCGCGAAACATTAATTGAAAACAATACTTTATATAATTTATTGGCCACTGAATGCCTTTTGGTTAACACTTCAGGGGGTTTCCTTTTGGAAAGTTCACTGTTATGGTTTTCTTTTCGTTTCAAATAAAGGCACTTTCAAATTAGGTAAAGACTTTCTTGTTAATTCGCACCGATTTGCAAACATCATTGGAAGCGGCTCCTCTTCTTCTATTATGATTGGAAAAAATGCAACGCTTACCATTGGCGAAGATGTTGGATTTTCCAATTCCACAATTTGTTGTCGTGAAGAAATCACAATTGGCGACCACACTATTGTAGGTGGTAACTGTAAAATTTGGGATACAGATTTTCATCCAACATCTATTGAACAGCGAACAATAGATATCGATTCAAATGCAAAGAACTCCCCTATTCACATTGGAAAGTATGTTTTTGTTGGTGCCGATTCAATATTAATGAAAGGAATTACAATCGGTGATTACGCTGTCATAGGTGCTGGAAGCGTCGTTAGAACAAGCATTCCGGAAAAAGAAGTTTGGGCTGGAAATCCTGCAGTTTTCGTCAAGAAACTTTCAAAATAAATTATTTCATTTTTTTTAGCAGAACAGTTTGAAGAAACTGTATGTCAAGGCTGTGTATGAGTGCCTAACCATGATTGCAGTGACAAACTTTGAGCTAAACAATAATCGCTGCGAAGTGCAGCGATTATTGTGAAAAGTGAGATGATTGTTATTCGAAGGTTCAATTCTTAACTATTTGAATGGATTGAATATTCTTTCTATTTTGACGAAGAGCGACTTGATAGCTTCCCTTTGCCCATTTCTCTGAAGGAATTGCGATACTCTGCAATTGAGTTCCGTATTCACGAGAAGGAATCGAATAGATGGTTCTTCCAACTGCATCTAAAACTAAGACTTCGATGTTTTCAGATTTCGATAATTGAAATTGTAAACGTGTTGATGCTGTTGTTGGATTTGGATAAGCCAAAACGTTGAATGCAGTTACAATACTTTCTTCAACACTACTTACTGCGTCGTCGTACACAATGAAGTCATCAAGTGCACCTTCAACCAATGACCCTCCGCTTAGGTTTACCGTAGGACGAAGGCTATCACTTGCTATAAATTGAAACTTCATCTGCGCCGTTGGAGTCATGTAGTCACTCACGTGAAAGGCGTTCCTTCTCCAACGCATATCGCTGGTCTTTGTATTTTCCACATATGACCATGTAGCTCCGTTGTCGTTACTCATGCGTACTTGCCAATAATCTGCCCCGGGATTAGCGCCACCGGGAGGGCTGTTTGTATACCAACGGTAATAGCTGATTATTGGATTTGTGAAACTTGATAAATTAATGGTAGGAGTTTGTAATGTTGTTTTTCCGCCATCTACATCGTTTTCTCCGATACCTCCACCGACAGTTCCATTTCCGGTAAAGAAACAATACTCTCCACCAGGAGTAACTTGATCTCCGGTTTGAACCACTGTTCCCGGGGCAACATCTACTGTTAAACTTGGAACGGGAATTTCAAGAAGCCAGATTCCTGTTGTTGCATTGTCGCCTGCAACGCCCGTTTGCCAGGTACCCCAATCTTCATTGTTGTCGCAATCTTCTCTTCCAACTTCAGTCACACCAACTAACATAATGTGTGGAATTGTTGGAAATAAGGTTTGATGAGCACCAACTGGATCAACTGTTCCAACCAAACCATTTATATCGTTGGCTGTGAAGTAATACTTCAAAATAGTTCCGGCAGGGAAACCACTGAACGTTGTTTCATATGATCCAGAAGCATCTACCATAGCAACAGTTTGCCATGGATCGTTATTGACTTGGTAATGACAATTCACATCGGCCAAATACTGGGTGTAAGGAAAGTTCAATTGTAAATCTGCTGTCAAGGTAATAGGTAGAATTGGTTCCGCGAAGTAAACCGGAGTATGCGAAAGCAAGGCCGGTGAGATTAAGGTAATTCCATGCAAATAAAAACCTTGAATAATCTGGTATCCATGAGGAGTTCCGTTTGTGATATTGCCGTCATCGTCATCTGCGAGAAGTGCGTCAAGCAAAACATCCGTGTATGCCTCTCCTTCATTTCCGTCTGCGGTTTCGGCCTGCAAACCTGCATAAGCTCCTAAGAAAATTGGCATAGTCACAGCCCAATCATTTCCTAATAATACATGCGTGTCCCACCATGCTCCCATGATAATCTCTCCATCTGCATGAACTTCACCAATAAGATCAATAGGATAGACCTTTCTTTCGGTATCGTATCGACGAATAGGATCTTGGTTGTCTACGTAAAAACCTACCCCAAGAACAGGATTATTCGAACAAGAGATTGCCCAATAATCTGCATACCCTTCTCCCATTGCTCCGTTGATGAAATTACCACCTTGACTTTGGTAATAGTTATCGTTTATTCCATGACCGTACTCGTGGAAAACAACATCTGCAACTAAACTAGAAGCATTGCACCCATTTGCCAATGCATAGAAATTAATTGCAGTTCCGTCGTAAAACGCATTGCAATTTCCTGAGGTTAAATCAATGTTTGTTGGTAGTTGGAAATCCATTCCAGAAAAAGTTGGCATCCAATATTTGCAGTGATCATGAATTCGATTCACACTTTTATATGCTGAAAGTTCTTTGATATTCGCGGCAGTCGACATGTCAATGGTGTTCAATCCTGCTTGAAGTGTAACAGTCTTTTGAGGTATAACTCCGTTGGTATTGACAGAACTCCAAGGACCTTGAAGTTTAATTGTTGCACTCGAGCCTGCATTCACTCCAAGCGTTCCGGTACCCGTCAAGTTTGTTGGATAATCCGTACCTGAAACGGTGACGTAAATATTGTTAAGTCCTTCCGTTGTAATGGCCCCATAAGGGTTCGTCATGTAAAGACTTCCATTTAC
>CALCNZ010000387.1 GCA_937897625.1 uncultured Flavobacteriales bacterium | reverse complement strand
CGCAGCCATCCATATCGGTCCTATTAGCGATGCGCGCATCGTAGCGAAAAAACTCTGTCGTCTAACCTTTTCTGCCTGCGCATCTCCCGAGTACATTCAAAGAAACGGTGCGCCCCAAACACCTGAAGAGCTTGGCGAGCATCAGTGCCTCGCTTACCTATTACCCATGACTGGCGAATACAGGCCCTGGCAATTTTCTAAAAATGGCCAGGTTGTCTTCCAAACTGTCACCGGCAACCTGAACATCAACAATGCGGAGTCGTTACTCGAAGCAGCCATTTCGGGTGCAGGGATTACGATGATCAGTAATTTTATTGCTGCTGACGCCTTAAAAAGCGGCAAACTTGTCAAGGTACTCGCTGACTATGTTGTGGACGGACCAGAAGTTCATGTGGTCTACCTGCCACGACGCAATTTATCTGCAAAAGTAAAAGCATTCATTGATTTCCTGACGGTTGTCGTACAGGACATCGAGGGCGATTGAATCACCGGCATATAAAATTTTTCTGCGTCGCGCTCCTGTGTAGTCCTCCTGTGCAGCGCTCAGGTATGATCTTTTCAAATCCCGAACGAGAAATTTTATCCAAAATTGAGTTTAAATAATCTTCCTTTAATTTTCGTTCAGCGTTGAACTCATCATCCGTTTGAAAACGTTTGTTGCTTCGTTTAACGGTAAGCTTTGGTGATGGCTTAAACCAGGCAAGTATTTTTTCAATCCAATTCATTTTTACCCAATTAAATTTTTCCATGAGAACTATTAACAAACCACCTAAGGCGCCGCCTATGTGCGCAAACAGCGATAAGTTTCGAGCCTCATAATTCGACACATCTATTATCTCCAAAAGTAAAAACACCGCGCATCCCAACCAAAAAGAGACTCCTCTTTTAAGCCTATTGCCTGAGTCAAAAAACAACCAACCTACCCATAAAGCAGTTATTCCTGCAGAGGCGCCAATAAGCGAAACCTGATTTTCAAAAAATGACAGAAATATCAACCCTCCTGCTGACCCTGCAATCCAGTAGATAAAGGCACTTAAACCCAGGTATCTTTCCTTCGACCAATAAATCAAAAGCATCAACAAAAGATAATTCCAAATAAAATGGCTCACTTCGGCATGAAAAAAACTATACGTTAGCCAAGACCAAATCCAAGTAACAGCACCGCTCTTGGTTGAAAAACCAACAAATGAATCGAAAGCAGCCACAAACGCAGCACCTGAATAATTAACTGAAAGAAGAACAACGATTAACCTGACAATGAAACCAAAAGCCAGCAAGGCGCTCAGCAACTTCAATCCGATCGAAGTACTTCGAAAACGATTTACCATGCTCTTCCTTTTTTCTGCCAATATTTAAGCAGAAGATAACCGAAAAGCATTCCACCCAAATGGGCGTAATGGGCTACATTATCACCCGCGGTCTGACGCATGGCTAAAAAGAATTCTATGGCCCCGTAAATCATTACGAAATATTTTGCCTTCAACGGAATCGGCGGAAATAAAAGCATCAATTCTGTGTTTGGGAATAGCATTCCGAATCCCAACAAAACACCGAAAACAGCGCCTGATGCGCCTACCACACCGGTATTGATAGCGGAATACAATTCTACCATTTTCAATTTATACTCCTTTCCATCTTGCAATCCCGTAATCATAACTTGGTAAATGTCTTTATCGCTAAGCGACTGCATTATTTTCTGAATCTCGAAATAACTAACACCCATATGCAAGAAGAAAGCACCAACTCCGCAAGTCATGTAATAGATTACAAATCGTTTTGTTCCCCAATAATTCTCCAAAGCCGTTCCGAATAAATACAAGGCATACATGTTGAAAAAGATATGCGTGAAATCACTCATCGAGTGCATGAACATGTGCGTAACAATCTGCCACGGTCTGAAATTGGGACTTGCGAAATAGTAACCCGTCAAAGAATCACTTAACCCCGGAACCACAAAACACGCGAGGTAAATGAGAACATTGATAATAATAATGTTCTTAACGGCTGGAGTCAAATTCATTCTCATAGTTCTATTTTCCTAATTGGTCTTCTAAATAATCTATTCCGAAGGTTAATGCAATGGGCTTTCCATCGGGCGCGAAATTCTTATTTTCGCAAGCATTCCATCGAACAAGCAAATCAGTCATTTCAGGTACAGTTAGCATTTGTCCTTTTTTCACAGACAATCTTCGCGTATAGTCTTTCAATAAGTTCATTCGCAAGTCGGGACCTTCAACGCCCATGCGCAAGCTTTCTAAAACCAATTCAATAAAATTCAAAGAGGCTTGCTCATCAAGGCTTGCAGGAGCTGCAATAATCTCTGGTTCTCCTTCCAAATTCAATTCAAATCCGAAAGAGGCCAACAAGACATCGTGAATTTGAAGCAATGAAATATCCTTAGGTTGAACATGCAATTGAATGGGGAAAATCAATTGCTGCGCTACAAATGAATGACTGTTCTGATTCGAGTGTTCTTCAAACAAAACCTGCCAATGCAACCTTGTTTGATGAAACATTTTCAACTCGGAATTTATTTCACAACCTATGATAACGCGACCAATTTGAAAGGGTGTTCCTCCTTCCCAATCTTCTGAATCGAAACTTATTTGTTCTTGTTGTACTTCAGTTTCTTTTTCAAAACCGAATCCCGCTTGCGCAAATTGTTCCATCCAATTTCGCGATTTCTGCTGCCACGAATCAGATTTTTGAAAAGGATTGAAATCGTGATTGACATCCAACTGCGGAACGCGCACACCGCCAGGACTAACTTGCGTTAAAGGGATATTCTCTTGTTCGAAATCAAGCGAAGGAGCTACCTGATTTTTTCCCAATCCTCTTCTGACTGCAGCATGCAGCAAAGCGTGAATGCTTCGCTCATCCTGGAACTTAATCTCGGTCTTCGTTGGATGAATATTTATATCTATGGTTGAAGGGGGAACCTCCAGTGCTATCAAATAAAACGGAAAACTTCCTGAAGGAAGAATTTGCTCGTAAGCTTGCTGAACTGCGTGATTCAAAAAAGGACTTTTAATGAATCTTTGATTCACAAAAAAGTACTGATCACCTCTCGTACGCTTTGCTATTTCTGGTCTTCCAACAAACCCAGAAATACGCACAATCTCAGTGTCCTCGTCTAAATGAATCAACTGATCGTTGTATTTGTTTCCAAATACATGAACTAAGCGTTGCTTTAAGTTCGATTTAGGTAAATCGAAAACAACATTCCCGTTATGAGTCAGTATGAAATGTACATCTGGATGAGTAAGTGCTACACGTTCAAATTCATCAATAATATGGCGAAATTCGATGGCATCTGTTTTCAAAAAATACCTTCTTGCTGGAATATTGAAAAACAAATTCCGAACTGAAAACACAGAGCCCTTTGACGATTCAATGGATTCATTTGACACCATTTTTCCGCCATCTATTTCTATTCGAACACCCAACTCATCTTCCTCGCGTTTGGTTATCAATTCAACTTGCGCCACAGACGCAATACTCGCTAAGGCCTCTCCTCGAAATCCTTTTGTGGTAATGTTAAATAAATCTTCCGCTTTCCGAATTTTAGACGTGGCATGTCGCTCAAAGCAAAGCTGAGCGTCCACCTCATTCATTCCCTTCCCATCGTCAATAACCTGAATGAGAGTTTTTCCAGAATCCTTTATAACCACTCGAATCTGAGTGGCCTCTGCGTCTACCGCATTTTCCACCAATTCCTTTACAACAGAGGAGGGCCGTTGAACAACTTCTCCCGCTGCTATTTGATTGGAAACCTGATCAGACAATAATTGAATGACTCCTGAACTCTTCATCTTCCAAATTTACAACAGAACAACGCGAAAGCGAACGGACATTTATTCACTTTATATGCGTCCCTCAAGCGCTGCTTCTATAGACTCCGATTCACCGCGCAAGAAGAGTATTTTCTGAATAACAAGATCGACAGTTTTATCCGGACACGATGCTCCGCTGGTAACCACTAACTTCAAATTTTCCTGAAGTAACATCGCAGGGACTATTTCCTCTTCCTTCAATGTTTTGCAATTGAACACCTTCGCTTTCTCTGACGACATGAAATCGTCTGAATTTCGAACAAAATAAACAGGCATTTTCTCGCGCAATATCGTCGCAATTTGAATGGTGTTGGAAGAATTAAATCCACCTACCACCACGGCCAAATCGGCACCGCTATCGAGCACACCCAAGGTTGCGTTCTGATTGTCGTTCGTTGCGTAACAAAGGGTATCACGAGTATCTGTAGTTGCTTCTTCGCCGTGCATTTCAACCACAACATCCTTTAAGTAAGAAGCAATTTCTTGTGTTTCACTTGCAAGCATAGTTGTCTGATTAACTACACCAATTTTCTGCAAATCCCGTGAAGCCTTAAATCCCTCAGAATATTTATTGGCAAAATCAATTTCGAACTGTTCATTGCTCAATTCTTTTCGAATGTACTTGGCAAGCAACTCGGCTTCCTTCATATTTCGAACAACCAAAACGGGCCCTGTTTCTGAAGCATGAGAAAAAGTCGCGCGCGTTTCTTCGTGCAAATGCTTTCCATGAACCACCAGCGTGTAACCTCTCTTTCCCAATTCTGCCGAACGTTTCCAAACTTTTTCAACGAACGGACATGTTGTGTTATATCTTTCCAAATGAACACCCAACTGAGCCAATTCCGAAGTCATTTCCACTGTCGTTCCGAAGGCTGGCGTTATAACAATATCCTCTGAATTCAAAGTTGAAAAATCAATGAGTCGCGTACCGTGGTTATCCACTAAAAACTGAATTCCTTCTGCAATTAAATCTTCATTGACCTGAGGATTGTGAATCATTTCGCTTAAAAGAAAAATTCTTTTTCCTGGATTTT
>CALCNZ010000386.1 GCA_937897625.1 uncultured Flavobacteriales bacterium | reverse complement strand
GGTTTGCATCGCCTTCGGGAAATCCGCTTGACTCACTTGGTTTTATTTATGGAAACATGACGGACCCCGATTCTTCTGGTAATGCATATCGCTGGTCTACGAAGCGCATAAGTCACTATCCACAGTGGATTACGAAAGACACTTATTTGCGTGGACAACAAAAAGACTTGGCCTTCACGAACCCCTTGCCTAGTGTATACAACGATGACTTTTTTAATGGATTAACCTTTGAGTTTGCCTATTACAGAGGTGAAGTTCCCTTCAGCGATAAATTCGATGATCACCATGAGGAACGTGGTTTTTACAAACGCGGTGATACTGTAGTAGTTCGTGGATGCAGCATTGACATGAATGTCTACAAGTTTTATAAATCATACGAAGACCAACTCGGGAATCAAGGTTCTCCGTTTGCTCTTCCAAGTAATGTAAAATCAAATGTACAAGGCGGACTTGGCGTTTGGGCGGGATATGGTGCATATTATGACACCCTTGTTTGCGAGTAAAGTGATAGTCGTCACACAATCGAACAGAGCTTAGACCATATCTTCGCGGTATGGCAACAGAAGCAAAAACAGCATTGGGCAAAGTGGTGAAAATGAAATGTCCGCATTGTGGTAAAGGACATTTATTCGCAAATGAAAATGCATTTTCCTTTAGTAAACTTGGTCAAGTGAAGTCGGAATGCACCGAATGCGGAACAAGTTTCAATCCTGAACCTGGCTTTTATTTCGGCGCTGCATATGTCAGCTGGGGGCTAACGGTTGCCATGTGGGTTGCCATACTCGTTGCACTTAAAACCCTTAATGCGCTTGGTGTTTTAGAATTTGGATTTTTAACACACCCTAAAACTTTTTTAATCACGGGGATTGTTTTCACAGTGCTTCTCTTCCCTGTTCTCTTCAAATTATCCCGCTCTATTTGGGCAACTTCATTTATTAAATAATCTGACCATCGCTCATCACAATTTTGCGATCTGCCTGAGCAGCTAAATCTTCGTTGTGTGTTACGATAACGAAGCTGTGATGAAATTCATTTCTTAATTCGAAAAACAAATTGTGCAACGCGACTGCATTGGCCTTGTCTAGATTTCCGGAAGGCTCATCTGCGAAGACCACTTTTGGATTGTTCATTAAGGCTCGCGCTACTGCAACTCGTTGCTGCTCTCCTCCAGACATTTCAGAGGGCTTGTGCTCTGCCCTGTGGCTAAGTCCCAACCTTTCTAACCAAAATGCGGCCTTCTTTTCCGCTTCCTTCTTTTCCATTCCGGCAATGAGAGCTGGAATACAAACGTTTTCCGTGGCTGTAAACTCTGCCAATAAATTATGAAACTGAAAAACGAATCCAAGATGCATATTTCGGAAACGTGCGAGCTCTTTTTGTTTAAGTCCAAAGGGATTCACACCGTTAATGGTCACAGAACCTTTGTCTGGATTATCCAATGTTCCTAGGATTTGCAAAAGGGTTGTTTTGCCCGCCCCGCTTGCTCCCACGATTGAAACTATTTCGCTTTGCTGAATATCTAACGAAACGTTATTCAACACTTGAACCTTTCCGTAACCCTTGTAAATTCCCGATGCATGAATCATAGCACAAAGATGAGCAAAAACTTCGTCATTATTTAGTACATTCGCGTCGCAAATATTGAACTATGAACATTCACGAGTACCAAGGAAAAAGTATCCTTCAACAATTTGGTGTAACTGTGCAACGCGGTTATGTAGCCTCTACCCCAGAAGAAGCAACTGCTGTTGCTGAAAAATTGCAAGCTGAAACAGGAACCGGTTGGTTCGTGGTGAAGGCGCAAATTCACGCGGGTGGACGCGGAAAAGGAGAAGTAACTGAAACAGGATCTCGCGGTGTTGTTTTAGCAAAAGGCCTCGGCGAAGTTGCTGAAAAAGCAAAAGGAATTTTAGGTGGACACCTCGTTACCCTTCAAACCAAAGCTGAAGGTAAATTGGTTCAAAAAGTATACGTTGCTGAAGACGTTTACGCTCCGGGAGCTTCAGAGCCTCGTGAGTTTTACATGAGTATTTTGTTGGACCGCGCTGCGGGAAGAAACGTTATCGTTTATTCTCCGGATGGCGGAATGAATATTGAAGAAGTGGCTGAAAAAACGCCTGAGCGTATTTTCAAAGAAGTGGTTGATCCAATGACTGGAGTAACTGACTTCCAAGGAAGAAACATTGCTTTCAACTTAGGACTTTCAGGAAATGCATTCAAAGAAATGATTTCATTCACGAAGAAACTTTACAACGCTTATGTAGGTTGCGATGCTTCTATGTTTGAAATCAATCCGGTTTTAAAAACTTCTGACGACCGCATTCTTGCTGTTGACGCAAAAGTAACTTTAGATGGAAACGGATTGTTCCGTCACTCAGACTACGCTGCCATGCGTGACACTACCGAAGAAGATCCAATTGAAGTTGAAGCTGGCGAGGCTGGTTTGAACTATGTAAACCTAGACGGAAACGTCGGTTGCATGGTGAACGGTGCTGGTCTTGCAATGGCTACGATGGACATTATTAAGTTGAGCGGTGGAGACCCTGCTAACTTCTTAGATGTTGGAGGTACTGCAGACGCGAAGCGTGTTGAAACTGCATTCAGAATGATTCTTCGCGACACCACTGTGAAAGCAATCTTAGTAAATATTTTTGGTGGAATTGTGCGTTGCGATCGCGTTGCACAAGGAATTGTAGACGCATACAAAAACATTGGAGACATACAAGTTCCAATCATTGTTCGTCTTCAAGGAACCAATGCTGAAGAAGCAAAGAAATTAATTGACGAATCTGGATTAGCTGTTCACTCTGCCATTACCCTTCAAGAAGCAGCAGACCTAGTAAAAAAAGTATTGTCAGCATAATTCAACATGTCGAGCAAAGAAGAAAAAATTAATTCCTTCAACCCGAACAGTGCGGGTGTGGCGGATAGTCAAATGTTTGGATTACCATTCACCATTGACGAAAGTGATATTGTTCTTCTTCCTGTTCCATGGGAAGTGACCGTTAGCTACGGCGGCGGAGCTTCTGAAGGTCCTGAGCATATATTTGAATCGAGTCTTCAAGTCGATCTTCATCATCCTGAATTTCCTGAATTGTGGAAGAAGGGCATTGCTATGCTCGAGCAGAACGGTGCACTTCATTCCAGAAGTAATTCATTGAAAGAAAAAGCGGAAGAAATTATTTCTGCTTGGGAAGAAGGAGAAAGCATTGAGGAGGACGATGAGCTTCAAGACTTGTTGCAAGAGATTAACGACGGCTGCGCCGATATGGTTCAGTATGTTGCCGATCAAACCAAGAAGTGGTTAGATGCTGGAAAAACCGTTGGTCTAATTGGCGGCGATCACAGCACGCCACTTGGATATCTTCAAACGCTTTCTGATCGTTACGACAATTTTGGAATACTTCACATTGATGCGCACATGGATTTACGTGAAGCCTATGAAGGTTTCAAGTATTCGCATGCATCTATTATGTACAATGCGCTTGAACTTCCACAAATAACCAAATTGGTTCAAGTGGGTATTCGCGATTTCTGCAAGGAAGAAAACGACCGAGTGGTAAATTCAAACGGAAGAATTATCGTTCATACCGATGCAGAGATTCAACGTGCAGCCTTTGAAGGTGAATTGTGGAAAGAGCGCTGTAATACCATTATAGACGCACTTCCGAACGATGTGTATATCAGCTTCGACATCGATGGCTTAGACCCAACGTTATGTCCAAATACGGGCACGCCTGTTCCGGGTGGACTATCCTTCCAACAAGCGTTGTACTTATTGAGCCAACTGAAAGCCAAAAAGAACATTATTGGTTTTGACTTAGTAGAAGTTGCTCCAGGCGAAGACGATTGGAACGGCAATGTTGGCGCGCGTTTGCTTTACCACATGTGTGGTGTTGCCAATTAAAACGAAATTAACTTTCGTTCTTAATTACCTCAAGAATATCCGTGTAATTCTTTGGCAAATAGTTATTGGCAATATCCCAGAGAATTTCATAATCGATTCCAAAATATTCATGTGAAATACGATTTCTAAATCTGTACATTTCTTCCCAAGGGATGCTAGTGTATTTATCTTTAATGGATGAGGGAATATTCTTGCACGCCTCTCCAATAATTTCAAAATTCCTGACCACCGCATCAACCGTTTTGTAATCCCATTTGAAATGCTGAAAGTCCAGACCTGCGATATACTCCCCGATTCTTTTCATCGAAAGGGATATATCTTCAAGATACAGCAACGGATCACGATCAATCGGTCTCAAACGTATCTAACTTGATTTAATATTGGTTCCTTTATTCTGTCTTTTAAAGCATTCACAGTGACCAAATCAATGGACATTCCAAATGTCTTTTCAAGAAACATTTCCAACGCAAAAAAATTCCAACCTATTGGCTCCGTGAACTCAACAAGAATATCTAAATCACTATCTGAACGTTGCATGCCCGTAGCAAATGAACCAAAATATCCGATACGACTAACCTTGAACCGATTCATCAATTCAGGCTTTATCGAATGCAATTTTGACTCTATTTCAATCCGGGATAACATAAATGCAAGTTAATGTTTTTTTTCTCGCAATAGATTATACTCCACCTGAATCTCTTGTGGTGGGTTGAAATAACCGTATGCCAAGTGCGGGAACTCTTCTCTGATTTTTTCCAACACATTGCGAACACCCATTCCTTCAGGCAATTCCGTTACACCAATTTTTCCTAAGTACCAATCGGGATCAATGTTGAAATTGCGCCATTGAATCATACTGATATCGGTATGCTTAATGAAATTTCGCAACGCTTCATATTCTTCCGGATGGTCTGTCATTCCTGGAAAGGTGAAGTAGTTGATGCTTGCCCATCCGCCGTATTGACGAACAATACGCGCCGATTCAACAATGTCTTCGAACTTGTAATTGTTCGGCAAATAATAGGCTTCGTAAATGTTTTTACGAAGCGAATTCGTGCTGACACGAATGCTGTCTAACCCTACCTTCATTAACTCTTCCACCGCCTTTGGCTTGCTGCCGTTGGTGTTCAGGTTAATGATTCCACGTTTGGTGTGTTTGCGCAATTCAATGATCACATCGCGAATGGTTTGCCAAACAAGCAAGGGTTCGCCTTCACAACCTTGACCAAAGCTCACAATCGGACGCTCTGCATTGATTAAATGCGGCAGTGTATATTCCACTATTTCCGCGACTGTTGGAATGAAATCCAAGCGATCTTGCGGAGAAGTTAATTCATGTTCTTCAGGTTGAAATGAAATGCAACCCAAGCAATTGCTGTTGCATGCCGGACTCACAGGAATGGGTGCTTCCCAACGTCCCATGAAAAAATTACGTGCAGCAGGACAACAGTATTTCAAACTGCAATTGTTTCCCAAATGCTGAACTAACCTGTTGTTCGGATGGTCTTCCAAACGCTTGCGGGTTACTTCCCAAATGTGTTCCCGATCGAAATTTTCTAAATCCTGACGCTCATCGGCGTCTATACGAACTGCTGTTGTATAAAACTTCCCATCATACCAACCCACAGCTGTGTAGGCATACAACGGAAGTGTTGGTGCATCTTGTTCGTCGGTTCCGAACGCTGCTGAATACAGCTGCGTATAGGCAGGAGCGTTCAAACTTGCCACAGCTTGAATGTCTTCATGACATTCCATTTCACCTGTTTCTACACTAAGACCATACGGACGTCTGCCCGGTAAGGTGAACAAATCACTTCCGAATGGAAGCTCAATAAAATCTTCAGGAGTGAGCGGATAGACATTATAGCCCGATCTTCCCACACATTCAAAATTTGTATCTTCAAAAATATTTCCTTCAGCATCGGCGTATACCATGAATGGGACTTCCTTCGGATGAATTGATTTTTTCATGTTGCAAAAGTACATTCTATCTTCGTGAAATATGCGCATAACATTTTTAGGAACTGGAACAAGTCAAGGCGTGCCCCTCATCTCGTGCAAATGTGCTGTTTGCACTTCTTCCGATGAGCGCGACAAACGTCTGAGAAGCTCTATTTCATTGAGCATTGGAGATCTTTATTTTGTTATTGATTCTGGCCCGGACTTCAGACAGCAAATGCTTCGCGACCGTGCAACGCAGCTCGATGCCATTGTTTTCACGCATGAACACAAGGATCACATTGCTGGACTCGACGATGTTCGTGCGTTTAATTTCACCATGGGAGAACCCATGAATGTCTATTGCACCGCGCAGGTGGAAGAAGCATTGCGCAGAGAATTTCATTATGCCTTTTCCGAAAAAAAATATCCAGGTGTTCCTGAAATTATTTTAAATCGAATTGAAAACGCACCGTTCAAAATCAAGGGCGTTGAATTCAAGCCCATTGAAGTGCTTCATTTCAAAATGAAAGTCTTCGGCTACCGCATTGGGAATTTCACCTACATCACCGACGCGAATTACATTGCTGAAGAAGAAATTCAAAAAATTATTGGAAGTGAAATTTTAGTTTTGAATGCTCTTCGCAGAGAAGCGCATCCCTCCCACTTCACCTTCGATGAAGCTCTTGCACTTATTGCTCGTATTCAACCGAGACAAGCTTATCTCACACACATCAGTCATCAATTAGGCAAACATGAAGATGTTATCCTTGAACTTCCCGAAAATGTGCATTTGGCTTATGACGGATTAACACTTGAATTGAATTAATCTCACGTACTTTTGCATCAAATATTCAACATGAAAAAATTCGCGTTCTTATTCATTGCCATCAGCCTTTTCTCATTCACCGCTGATGCTCAAAAATCTAAAAAAGGAAAAATCAATTCGTATGGCGAAGCGTTCGTTGCAGAACATGTGATTTCACTTTCAGATCTTCAAGAAAAAATGAAAACAGAAACGCGCTTTGCGTGTGTGTTTGAAGGAAGCATTGTGCAAACTTGCCAGAAGGCAGGATGTTGGATGGAAGTGGCAATGCCCGTTGGTGATGGCATGACTGTGTTCATGAAAGATCATGCTTTTGCGGTTCCCTTGGAGAAGTGTGAAGGGAAGAAAACGTATGTGAAGGGCGAAGCATATTATAAAGAATTAACGGTTGCTTATTTGCAGCACTTGGCAGAAGACGCAGGTAAATCGAAAGAAGAAATTGCGAAGATCACAGAGCCTCAAAAACAATTGGTATTCAGCGCAAGCGGCGTGCAGATTGTTGAAGGTGGCAAAGGCGGGAAGAAAACAGAGAAAGGCGAAAACTGCGCACATTGAGTTTACTTCCAAATCCAATCGTATTTACATTATCCAACGGCATTCGTGTGGTTCACCAACCCATGGATCGCGACGTAGCGCACTGTGGACTTATGATTGCGGCCGGAAGCAGAGACGAAGAGGAAGACGAGCATGGTCTCGCACATTTCTTAGAGCATTGCTTTTTCAAAGGCACGAAGTCACGCAAGAACCACCATATTCTTTCAAGGCTTGATGCTGTAGGCGGAGAGCTCAATGCCTTCACGGCCAAAGAAGAGACGTGGATTCATGCTTCTATGTTAAAAGAGCATTACGAACGTGCAATCGAACTCATTGCCGACATTACCTTTCACCCTTCCTTTCCTGCAGAAGAAATTGAAAAGGAGAAGGAAGTTATCATTGATGAACTGAATAGTTATTTCGACAGTCCGAGTGAAATGATTTTTGAAGAATTCGAAGAGCATTTATTTGGCAAACACACCATGGGTCGGAGCATTCTGGGTACAAAAGAAAGCATTAACGCCATGAAGCGTTCGCACCTCGAACGTTTTCGTAAGCGAAATTTAACTGCACAGCAATTGGTGTTTTCATCTGCTGGAAACATACCCATAGAAAAACTTCAATCCTTGCTGGAACAGTACTTTGGAAAGGAAAAACTCTCTCTTTTCACGCAGCAAAGAACCAAGCCAACACTAAAATCAGGAAAGAAAATTTATCTTGAAAAGGAAATTCACCAAGTCAATTATTTGATCGGAGGAAAAGCTTATGCCTATCCGCATAAACTTCGTCCCGCACTGACCCTACTGACCAATGTGCTTGGCGGACCGGCATTGAATAACAAACTCAGCATGGTTATTCGTGAAAAATACGGATTGGCTTATCACGTGGAATGTTCCTATGCGCCTTTTACCGATTCTGGAATTTTCAGTTTGTATTTGGGCACCGACAAAGAAAATTTAAAGAAAGCCTCTGACTTAGCTGAAAAAACATTGGCTTATTACAAGGAAAATAAAATGAGTAGCCGTCAATTGCAAGAGGCTAAAAGGCAAATCATAGGACAAATGGCCTTGGCGCAAGACAGCGGCAGTGCGTTAATGTTCAACCTTGGAAAAAGTTTGCACCAATTCAATCGCATAGACACCATGAAGGAAGTCTTTTTAAAGTTGGAAGAAATTACGGCTGAACAAATTCAACAAGCGGCAAACGACACTTTTCAGTTTGAAAAAATGAACGTATTGGCTTACGTCCCGAAATAAATTAGAATGGTGAAATGGAATGAATGTCGTTATTGCGACGTTCAATTTCATTTTTCACAATGCAAATGCGTTGTGCAATAGCTGCCATATCTGGTAGGTTTTCTTGAAGCAACCACATTAACGAATCTTCATGATTGTCTGCTGCACGAGCCATTTTCTCTAACACATCGTATTTATTTTTCTTCAACCAAAGCAAAGCGTTAGGATTACCTTCCGCGCCATTGATAAGCGCCATGAGGTGAGGAAAATTGTTTTCCATAAGCCACGTGCGCGCCTCGTCTTGGTTGTTTAATGCATGAACGAAAACACCCAATTCAGGATAGCCGTTTGCCATGAGCCATTCTCGAATGGCTACATTACCAGATATTGCCTCGCCCCAAGCAATGATTACTTTCGCCGGATAACCATCGGTATTCATAATGCAATGTTAAATAAGTTTCAGAATGATTCGGTTATGCGCCTAAAGAAAATTTAGATTTGTGAGATATGCGTAAGCTTTTATTCATCTCCCTTATTCTTTCTCCCGCGCTTTCTTGGACACAGCCTGGAATAAATC
>CALCNZ010000385.1 GCA_937897625.1 uncultured Flavobacteriales bacterium | reverse complement strand
AACTTCGCTTTCTTGCCGTATTTACCAAGCAATTCACGAATTTGCTTTTCTGGAAGCGGATAAAGCTGCTCAATACGCACCAACGAAATCTCGTCGGTTAAGCCGCGCTTTTCTTTCTCTTCCAACAATTCGTAATACACTTTTCCGGTGCACAACGCAACCACTTTGGTTTGCTTGCGCGCCTTAATGTTATCGTCAATCACTTCGCGGAATCCGCCTTTCGCCAAGTCTTCAATCTTCGAAACGGCTTTTGGATAACGCAATAATTTTTTCGGAGTGAACACAACCAACGGTTTGCGGTATTCCGTCTTCACTTGTCTGCGAAGCAAGTGGAACATGTTCGCTGGAACCGTACAGTTCGCCACTTGAATGTTCAATTCAGCAGCCAATTGTAAGAAGCGTTCCATACGTCCAGAGCTGTGCTCAGAACCTTGTCCTTCAAATCCGTGAGGAAGAAGAATCGTGATTCCGTTCATCGTGCGCCACTTGTCTTCAGCGGCAGCAATAAATTGGTCGAACATAATCTGTGCTCCGTTATTGAAGTCACCGAACTGCGCTTCCCAAATGGTCAATCCTTGCGGTGTTCCAAAGGCATATCCATAATCGAATCCAAGCACACCATACTCACTCAACAAACTGTTGTAGATCGAAAGCTTCGCTTGCTTCGGACTAATTTCATTCAACGGAACAATGCGCTTTTCTTCGTCTTCGTCTGTCTTAACAACAGCGTGTCTGTGCGAGAATGTTCCGCGCTCAACGTCTTGTCCTGAGATGCGAATAGGATGTCCTTCTTCCAACAAAGTTGCATACGCCAACAACTCTCCAAGCGCCCAATCCAAGGCATTGCTGTCGAGCATGGTTCTGCGGTCTTCAAATACTTTTTCAATCTTACGGAAGAATTTTTCGCCTTGTGGAAGGGTCGAAATCTTCATTCCCAATTCTAACAATTTCTTTTTCGCGACAGCTGTTTCAATGCTCTGCTCGAAATCTTTTTCAGATGCTACGCGAATGTCTTTCCAAGTCTCTTCCAAGAAGTGCTTCACGTAGGCTTGCTTCACGCCACGCGACTTGTCGTATTGCTCATCTAAATGGGCTTCGAAGTTGGTCTTTGCGGCGTTAACTTCTTCTTGAGTAAGAACTCCTTCACCCATTAATTTGTTCGCGTATAAATCGCGAAGACTTAAGTGAGAGGCAATGGCTTTGTACAAACTCGGCTGCGTGAACTTCGGCTCATCGCCTTCGTTGTGTCCGTATTTGCGGTATCCCAGAAGGTCAACAAATACATCCATGTTGAATGCCATGCGGTAATCGAAGGCAATCTTCATGGTTTGAATAACCGCTTCAACGTCGTCTGCATTCACGTGGAATACAGGGCACAACGTTGTTTTCGCAACGTCGGTGCAATAGGTTGAAGATCTTCCGTCTAAATAATTTGTGGTGAAACCAACCTGGTTGTTGGTTACAATGTGAACTGTACCACCTGCACGGTAACCGTCTAATTGCGCCATTTGAACCACCTCGTATACGATACCTTGTCCGGCGATTGCTGCATCTCCGTGAATCAACACGGGAACAATTTTATTTTCGGAATGAAGGTAGTGGTCAATTTTCGCACGGGTTAATCC
>CALCNZ010000384.1 GCA_937897625.1 uncultured Flavobacteriales bacterium | reverse complement strand
GGTGCTATAGATTGATAGATCCCAATTACTTCTGATACTGGGGAGGAACGAGGGAGGACTTTCGATGACAATTGCTTGGAAACGAAGAAAGCACCATCAAACATTTTTGGCCGCACTTGAAGTTAGTGGTAACATGGACATGCGGAAGTTGTGGTATTGCATTGCAAGCAGCGTTGAGGTTAATGCCCGAAAATATTAAGGTGGCCGATTTAGGTTATTTAAGTAGCGAGTTTCGAGGTTCAGTAACCTATGACTACTCCACCCAAGCTGGACTTCCAACTTATAACGATCATTTTTACGAATTTGTGTTGAAGGAAGAATGGGAAAGAGGAGAATCTAATTTTAAATTGCTACATCAATTGGACAAGGGTAAAGATTACTATGTGTTTACTACTACACCTTCAGGATTGTGGAGATATAACATGAATGATATTCTACGCGTGAATGGTTTCTTAAACGATTGTCCGCTAATTACCTTTCAACAAAAAGGAACTGGAGCTTGTAACATTACCGGCGAGAAATTATACGAAAGCCAAGTTATTGAAGCTTTTCAGTCGATGGAATGGAAAGCAATGTATTATCAAGTTTTGGCAGACGTCGGAAACGCAAGATACATTGGATATATTGAATGGCACAATCAACCAAGCGAAACTCAAGAGGTGTTATCTACACGAATGGATGAAGCACTGTCGATGCTTAATGTGGAATACGCTGAGAAACGAGCGAGTAAAAGATTAAATCCATTCACATTGAAATACCTTCCTTCAGGAACATTCGCGAGCATTAAGAAACAGGCTGTAGAAGCTGGTCAGAAAGAAGGACAGTTCAAGATGGTTATGCTTCAATACAAAGATCAGTTTAAGTGGGATTTATCTCAAGCGAAATAACACATGTATGAAAATTGAATTTCGGTTATTGAAAATTCCGTTTAAAGTTTCATTCAAGCACAACTCAGCAACTCGGAAAGTAACATCGACTTTGTGGGTTGAAATAAGTCGAGGCAAGTCCGTTGGAATAGGTGAGGGCTGTCCAAGATCATATGTGACCGGAGAGTCAGAAGAATCTTGTGTGGCTTTTATTTCAGATCGAAGGGAATCGTTATTGAAGGTTGAAGATTATTCAACATTATTGGTTTGGAGAGCAAACAATATTTCTGATATCGAGAATAATTCAGCGGCTTGGTGCGCCATCGAATTGGCATTTTTAGATTTATTCGCACAAGAAGCCAACCAAAGTATAAACGAATTAATGGGGGAATTGTATATTCCTCAGAAATTGAAATATTCGGCTATTCTCGGAGATTCCGCTTCGGGTGTTTGGGAGAAGTTATGCGATTGGCATTTGGAAAACGAAATGTCAAATTTTAAATTGAAGTTGAACGGCAATGCTCATTTGGATTCCGATCGAATACATTATATTCAGAGCAAGAATCCGAAAGCCGAGATACGTGTCGACGCGAATAACATGTGGGGAAGCGTTGAAGAAGGGGTCGTGTATTTGAATCAACTTCCAAAAATTTTAGCTGGAGTGGAAGAACCCTTGCATTTTCCAAATTGGAAGGGAATGAATCAATTGAGCGAGCTGATCTCTTACCCCGTAATTTTAGACGAACACGTCTGTAACATTTACGATTTATTGAAAATAGAAAATCGGGAAAGTAAAATCGTGAATTTGCGGGTGTCGAAATGTGGCGGATTAATCAACAGTATTTCTATGGGAAAGAAAGCCTTGGAATTGGGGATGAGAGTAATTGTTGGGTCGCAAGTGGGCGAAACAAGCGCGTTAACAAGAGCTGGTTTTTTGTTGAGCTCGGCTTTAACACACAGCGTCTGGGCGCACGAAGGCGCTTATGGAAAATTATTGTTGGAAGAAGATCCTTTCAGGGAGTACTACCAATTGGGTAAAGAAGGAATAGTTATTTTTAATTGAATCATTTGCGCATGGCCTCTGCCCGATAATGGGTATCCATTTTCTCGATGGCGTAACGAAGAGCGGTTCGAGGCATCCTTGCTTTATAGGTTTGAACGAAATCAAAGACCTCCTGTTGTCTAGTTTGACTGAGAACCTTTAGCATCCAGCCGTATCCTTTTTGAACCATATCCTCTTGATCTTCGAGGAGTATTAAAGCAATTTCGAATTGATCACTGGCATAAGTATTTTTCTTGGCCGGATAAATAAAGCTAACTGCGCTAGCCCTCCGGGCCCAGAGATTTTCAGATAAGCCCCATTGTTTTACTGGATCAATTAGTGAAGGGAACTTGAATAGCATTTCACCAATTACCTTATTGCAGAAGGTGTCACATTCAGCCCAGTTATTGATATAGCGTAAAACCCAGCGTTCGAATGTTTTGAAATCGGCCAGCGCGTATTGATTTTTTCGGGAAAAGGACAATTGACAAGCGAGTAAACTTTCTTCCAAGTATTCACCTTGAAATAGTTTTTCGCACAGTTCCCAAACCAATTCTTTTTTCTCACTCTTCAGAATCGCAACATATTTTCTTCCGATTTTTTGGGTATCAGGGTTACTTACGCCATGACATTTGAGATCATGTTTGAAGAAATTGCAAGTGGATTGTTTCCTTTTTTCGGAGGAGATTGAAATTAGTTCGGAGCGAATTTCGAGATGCAGCTCATTTATTGTTAGGGTAGACGTATTCATTTTATTTTTTTTTAGCTGAAGCTTTTCAAAGGTAAGACAGTTAAAGGAGGACTTTCTCTTGTGATTGAAATTGGATGTAACCTTTATGGGACAGTTGTCGTATTCTATTAACGGACTTTCTTCGATTTTTTTTCAGTATGAAAGGCGTTGCATTTGAGTTGTTTAGGGTGTAGTTGTTTTTTTTTCTTTTATTTTTTTGTTGTGTATGTGAAAAATAGTAGTACATTTGCACCCGCTTTGAGAGAAACATTAAAGAATGTGGTGAAAGAAAGTTGAAAAAAGCGAAACGGTAAGCACAAAAAAAAGATTAATTTCTTTTAGAAAAGTTTGTGTGAACCAAAAAGTAGTTGTATGTTTGCCGCCCGTTTCGACAGAGGTCGAAAGCAGGGAGTGAAATAATAGAAAAAGTTCTTTGATATAATGCAGCAGATAACAGGTTAAATTATTGAGCCACAAGATTAAACAATTTACAATGGAGAGTTTGATCCTGGCTCAGGATGAACGCTAGCGGCAGGCCTAA
>CALCNZ010000383.1 GCA_937897625.1 uncultured Flavobacteriales bacterium | reverse complement strand
AAGCCACACATTTTCACAGCTGTTCCAAGACTTTTAGAAAAATTCTTCGACGGAATAATTGCGAAAGGTGAATCGAATACAGGCATTAAAAAATCGCTTTTTCAATGGGCCGTTAATTTAGCCATGCACTGGCAACCCGAACGCGCCAATGGCGGTTGGTACGAATTCAAATTGAAAATTGCACAAAAACTCGTTTTCAGTAAAGTGAAAGCTGCATTGGGTCTAACAGAAATTGGAGCCATTGCTTGCGGTTCCGCAGCGCTTCAGCCAAGGCTCGCGCGCTTCTTTACGGCTGCAGGAATTCCGGTAAAGGAAGGATATGGTTTAACTGAAACCTCTCCGGTTATTTCGGTAAACACCTTGCGCAGACCAAACATGTACCGTCCAGGTACCGTGGGTATGATCATTCCAAAAACTGAAATCAAATTCGCCGAGGACGGAGAAATTTTGGTGAAGGGTCCGCAAGTCATGATGGGCTATTATAAAAATCCAGAGACTACGTCAGAAGTGCTAAACAACGGGTGGTTCAGCACCGGAGACATTGGAATAATTAAAGACGGATTCCTTCAAATTACAGATAGAAAAAAAGAACTCTTCAAAACAAGTGGCGGTAAATATGTAGCTCCGCAAGTCTTGGAAAACGCCTTGAAAGAATCGCATTTAATAGAGCAATGCATGGTGGTTGGCGACGGACAAAAATTTCCAGGCGCCCTCATTGTTGTGGATTGCGCATTTGCGAAAATTCATTTTCCTGAATTAGCATCGCGTTCAAACGAAGAGATCATTCAAAATGAAAAATTAAATGCGGAAATAAAAACGTTCATTGCTGAAATGAACAAAGGCTTCGGCAATTGGGAGCAAATCAAAGGCATTCATTTAATTGCGAAACCCTTCACGGTTGAAAGCGGAGAAATTACGCCCACGCTTAAATTGAAGCGCAAAAATATCCTTAGCAATTACGCCAACGAAATTGCTAAGCTCTACGCCTAAAACTTATGATTGAACTAGACATTGCCTTATTGAAAGCCATCAATGGACTTTATGTTTTTGGCTTAGATAAATTGATGTGGACTATTAGTACAACATGGATTTGGGTTCCTCTGTTCGCATATATCATTTGGCAACTTTTCAGAACCCACGGCAAAAAAATCGGATTATACTCTTTTCTTTTCGTATCGCTCTCGGTGGGAGTTAGCGACTTCGTATCTGCTAAAATCTTTAAGGATTCCAACTTTCGATTACGGCCTTCACACACCGAAAAGCTTCAAGATGAATTGCATTATGTAAAAGAAAACAACGGCCAACTATACAGAGGTGGCAATTCTGGTTTCTACTCCTCTCACGCCAGTAATTTCGCGGCATTGACTTGCTTCGTCTTCCTTGCATTGCCTCGACACTATCGATTAAAAACTGTTCTTATAATTACTACTTTTCTCGTTTCATTATCGCGTATCTATTTGGGTGTTCATTTCCCAACTGATATTCTCATGGGTTGGTTCATGGGTGGAATGTTCGGCTATATTTTCTATAGATTATTTGCTTTCATTAAACGATGAATGGGATCACGCTAGCACTCATTTTCACTGGCGGAGGAATTGGATCGGTGCTTCGCTACCTCATTGGAATTCCATTCAAACAATGGAATCTTTCTCTTCCCGTTGGAACTTTACTCGCCAACATTTCAGCAGCAGTAATAATTGCATTAACCTTCGCGCTAGCTAATAAATCCAACCTTTCTCCACGAACCATTTTTTTCCTCACAACCGGACTCTGCGGTGGACTAAGCACGTTCAGCACGTTTAGTTGGGAGACCGTTCAGCTCTTCCAGCAACAACAATTTGGGTGGGCGGTTATGAATATTTTGGTAACGAACTTAGCATGTATAGGTTTGATAGCTGGAATTTCTGCTTTTAAATAAACCATAGATAGATGTTTCACACAAGGTTCCTTGAAAGATTCTTCGAAAGGTCCTGCGGAAGGTCTTGCGAAGCACCTTCGGAACGACCTTGCTCAGCATCTTGTAAAACACCTTCGGAACGACCTTGCTCAGCATCGAAATGATTTAAATCACGACTTTTCGTCGCGAATGCTCTATCCTCTCTGCCCTTTAGACATCTAAATCAGTTTTTATTCGGAAATTAATTCCGACTTTGCAGAGCGGCGAGGCTATTGAAAGCGTCGCGACAACTAATTTAATTGATAATAAAATGAACTTCGAACAATTCACGCTTAAAGCACAACAAAGTGTGCAACGTGCTCAGCAAATTGCAATGAGCATGGGACATGGCAGTATAGAGGGTTTGCATCTTTTGAAAGGAATACTCGAAGAAGACGATCGCATTCTTCCATTTATATTGAAAAAATTCAACACAACGGTTGAAGCCGTTAGCAATTCCGTTCAACTTGAATTACAAAAACTTCCAAAGGTTTCTGGAGGAGAGATTAATTTAAGTCGAAGTGCAACAGACATGCTTCAACGCGCCAGCGCGGAAGCGCGGAGCATGAAAGACGACTTCGTAACTGTTGAGCATTTGCTTTTGGGAATGATGGATACGAAAGACGCTGCAGCACAGCTGTTGAAAGACCGCGGTGTAAATAGCAAAGACTTAAAAGTGTTGCTGCTTGATATGCGCAAAGGACAACGCGCAACGTCTTCCACCCAAGAACAAACATTTCAATCGCTAGAAAAATACGCGAAGAATTTAAACAAACTCGCACAAGACGGCAAGCTCGATCCTGTGATTGGTCGCGATGAAGAAATTCGTCGTGTGCTTCAAATTCTTTCTCGCAGAACGAAAAACAATCCGATTTTAATTGGTGAACCCGGCGTAGGAAAAACGGCCATTGCAGAAGGCATTGCACATCGCATCATAAACAAAGACGTTCCGGAAAACCTTATTGACAAAACCATCTACAGCTTAGACATGAGCGCGCTTGTAGCAGGCGCTAAATACAAAGGCGAATTTGAAGAACGATTGAAATCGGTGGTGAAGGAAGTGCAAGAAAGCGACGGACAATTGATTCTTTTCATCGATGAAATTCATACGCTCGTTGGCGCAGGTGGCGGTGAAGGAGCCATGGATGCGGCGAACATTTTGAAGCCTGCCTTGGCTCGCGGAGAACTGCGTGCCATAGGAGCAACCACGCTGAATGAATATCAAAAGTATATTGAAAAAGACAAAGCACTCGAGCGCAGATTCCAACAAGTGTTGGTAGATGAACCGAACCGTGAAGATGCCATTTCCATTCTTCGCGGATTGAAAGAAAAATACGAATCGCACCACAAAGTGCAGATTAAAGACGATGCAATTATTGCGGCGGTAGATTTTTCAATTCGTTACATCAGCGATCGTTTCCTTCCGGACAAAGCCATTGATTTAATTGATGAAGCCGCTTCTCGCTTGCGCATGGAAATAAATTCGAAGCCCGTTGAGCTCGACGAAATTGAGCGCAAAATTCTTCAACTTGAAATTGAGCGCGAAGCCATTAAACGAGAAAACAATGTTACGCGTTTGAATGAAATTGGTGAAGAGATTGCGAATCTTCAGGAAGAGCGCAATGGTTTATACGGACAATGGAAAGCAGAGAAAGACGTGGTAGAGCGCATTCAGCTAGCGAAGAAAGACATTGAGCACTTCAAGGTGCAAGCCGAACAGGCCGAGCGCGAAGGAAACTTCGGATTGGTTGCTGAAATTCGTTACGGAAAAATTCGCGAGAAAGAACAAGCCATCGAGAACGATCGCGAAGAGCTTCAAAAACTTCAATCGAATACCAAAATGGTTAAGGAAGAAGTGGATCCGGAAGAGATCGCCGACGTAGTAGCCGCTTGGACAGGCATTCCTGTTTCGCGCATGATGGAAAGTGAGCGCGAAAAATTGCTTCGCATGGAAGAAGAATTACACAAGCGTGTAGTCGGACAACAAGAAGCCATAGCGGCTGTGAGCGATGCGGTGCGCAGAAATAGATCTGGATTGAGCGATGAAAAGCGTCCGATTGGTTCATTCATTTTCTTAGGCACAACAGGGGTGGGTAAAACCGAATTGGCGAAAGCGTTGAGTGAATATTTATTCAACGATGAAAACGCCATGACCCGCATTGACATGAGTGAGTTTCAAGAGAAGCACAGCGTGTCTCGCTTGGTGGGAGCGCCTCCTGGCTATGTTGGTTACGATGAAGGCGGACAATTAACGGAAGCGGTTCGAAGAAAACCATACTCTGTGGTATTGCTCGACGAAATTGAAAAAGCGCATCCCGATGTGTTCAACATTTTGCTTCAGGTTCTTGACGATGGAAGACTTACCGATAACAAAGGACGTGTGGCGAATTTCAAGAATACGATTGTGATTATGACCAGCAACATTGGTTCGCACATCATTCAAGAAAACTACAATCACGTAGACGATAAAACGAATCTGACCGCGCTCTTCGATAAAACAAAAGATGAAGTGATGGAAGTGGTTAAGAAATCGCTTCGACCTGAATTCTTAAATCGCATCGATGAAGTGATCATGTTCCCTCCTCTTTTGAAAAAGGAAGTGCGCGAAATCGTAACCATTCAATTGCACATATTGGCGCAACGTCTTCGCAAGAACGACATTGTGCTTAAAGTCTCTCCGGAGGCATTGGAGTGGCTCAGCGAAAAAGGCTACGACCCGCAGTTCGGTGCGCGTCCCGTGAAGCGCGTTCTTCAAAAAGATGTATTGAATATTCTTTCCAAACATCTGCTTGCTGGAACCATTGACAAAACGGCGCCTGTGGTGTTGGATATGTTCGAAGGAACTTTGGTGTTTCGCAAAGAAATTGAAGGCGAAAAAATAGAAGAAGCATAAACTCTGTGGTGCACGAATTTTAAAGTAAATTCGTGCACCATGGATTTTAAAAAGACAATCAAAGAAAAAAGCATCGTTCGAAAAATAGCGAAAACAGAAATTCAAGTGTTCGCGA
>CALCNZ010000382.1 GCA_937897625.1 uncultured Flavobacteriales bacterium | reverse complement strand
ACGAGATAAACATCGGTGACTGGAGTTCAGACGTGTGCTCTTCCGATCTCTTCTTCATGAAATATTCTTCACGCGCTAATTTCTCCAATTCGAAATTCTTCGCATTAATGGCTTGGAGCTGTTCCTTCGCACGTTGATTTTCTTTTTCAACCTGAACCGCTTGATCTCTGAGTTTGTGCAACTCCCACCGAGAAGCTATGATGAAGGGAATGTCGATGTTGTTGATGAAAAGATTATAAACGACAAAGAGTGCTAGCGTAAGCACGTAGCGATTTTTGAAGACGAGTAAGACCTTTTTCATGAGTCTAATTTCGGCAATTTGTTGGAATCATTCGCAATTCATTCAGTATGTTTCACACAGGACGGTGTTATTTTAGCCGCCCATGAGGTATTTCAACGAGCAACTGGTTACCGATCTTGAGTTTCAAGAGATTCGGAATGTGCTGTCTTCCTTCGCGAAGCAGCCCACTGCGGCGGCGGCGTTGAGTGAACTTTCGCCTTATGGGAATTTCGATTTGTGGAAGTGGACACTTGAGATTACGCACGAATTGAAGACGTTGTTGGAAAATGACATTGCCATTCCAGCGCTTGATTTCAAAGAGTTTGGTGAAGAGTTGAAATTGCTTCGAGTGAAAGATGCCGTGCTGGCGGAAGAGAGCTTCGCGAAAATTCTTCAAGGAATTCGCATCATTGGTTTGTTGAAGAACATTCCGGAAGAGGTGAGGGCTTCTGTTCCTTGCCTGAATGAACTCATTCAAAGTTGCGAATACACCGATGAGATTGAGATTGAAATTCTGAAAATTTTCGATGCGAAGTGGCTCGTTCGCGATGAAGCATCGAATGAGCTTTCAGACATTCGACACGAAATAGTTTCCACACGAAGAGAAATTTCGAAGAATTTTTTGAGAGTCATGAAGGACTGTCAGGGAAAGGGATTTCTGGGAGACACCGGCGAAGCATATTTGTTGGATCGAAGGGTGCTAAGCGTGTTAAGTGTGTACAAGCGAAAGGTTCCCGGAAATGTCTTGGGGACAAGCAAGACGGGTGTTTTGACCTACATAGAACCAGGGGTGAATACGCTTTTGAATTCACAATTGGAAATGCTTTTCGGCGACGAGCGCGCCGAAATTCGAAAGATTCTTCAGCGTTTAACCCGATACCTTTCGGGGCATGCGGTTATGTTGAAGTCGGTGTTGGATACGCTTATGCGTTTGGACAATATTCAGGCGCGTGTGCGCTTGGCTATTCTAATGGATGCGCAGAAGGTGCAGTTCGTTTCAGAGCCTACGGTGAAGTTAAACAAGGCTTATCATCCGCTTTTGCTTTTGAAAAATGCAGAGCGTGGAATGAAGACCATTCCACAATCGTTGGAGCTGAACAGTCAACAGCGCATGATGGTTATCTCCGGTCCGAATGCAGGGGGGAAGAGTATCACTTTGAAAACCGTTGGACTTATTCAACTCATGTGGGAATGCGCGTTACTTGTGCCTGCGGAAGAGTCCAGTGTACTCAGTCGATTCGACTGCATACTCACCGACATAGGCGACAATCAGAGCATCGAGAATCAGCTTTCGACTTATTCGTATCGCTTGAAGCGCATGAAGTTTTTCTTGGATTCGGCGAATAAAAGATCATTGATTTTATTGGATGAATTCGGAACGGGTTCCGATCCCGAATTGGGCGGAGCACTCGCTGAAGTGTTCTTCGAAGAGCTCTACGCGAAAAAATCTTTCGGTGTAATTACCACGCACTTTTCACCCATTAAAATTAAAGCCTCGCAACTGCGCAATGCGGTAAACGGATGTATGCTTTTCAACACGGAAACGCTAGAGCCGACCTATATCCTAAGCGTGGGAGAACCGGGGTCTTCGTTCACCTTCGAGGTGGCGAAGATGAATGGAATTCCGGAAGATTTGTTGGATCGCGCAAAGAAGAAATTGAGCAAACAGAAAATTGAAATGGACAGTTTGCTTTCCGATTTACAACGTCAGAAATCGGAGTTGGAGCAGGGAATAGCTGCTGCACGAAAACAAGAGGCGAGTGCGCGCAAAGAGGAGCAATCTTTTCAATCTAAATTGGAAAAGCTTCAAGACAAATTAGACAAGCAGCATGTGACTTCCGAAAGAAATAACAAGTACATTATTTTAGGAAAGAAGGCCGATCAGTTGGTTGAAAAATTCAATCTTCGCGCGAAGAACAAAGATGTTTTGGAGGAACTTAAAAAGTTTGTGGCTGTAGAAAAAACAGAGCGTGAGGAATCAAGAAAGAAGAAAAAGGTTTTAACGGAATCGAAGGCAAAGAAGGCGACCAAAGAAAAGGTTATTCAAGATCGAAAAAAGATGATTCCCGGCGCAACGGTTCGTTTAGAAAAAACGCAACAAGTTGGAGAAATTTTAGAAGTGATAGGAGAAACAGCAACAGTAGCTTTCGGGGTATTTAAAACGAAAGTAGAGTTGGGAAAACTCTTGTTAATTCGTTAGTTCTTCGGCTTTAGGTTTAAGGCTTTTCCCAATTCAAGCATGTGAGCGAATGCTTCCTCGAAATTATTTTGAATCTTGCCGTCGAGTATAGCATCTTTGATGGCGTTTTTAATTTCCCCCACTTCCCTACAAGGCTGTAAATTGAAGGTTTCCATAACGAGCTCACCACTTACAGGCGGTTGGAAATTTCGAACGCGGTCTTTCTCTTCCAATTCAACCAATTTCAACTTTACCTTTTCGTAATTCGCCAAGTAGCGTTTCACTTTCGCTTCGTTTTTTGAAGTGATGTCGGCTTGACACAACAGCATTAAATCGTCAATGTCGTCGCCGGCTTCAAACAACAATCTGCGAACCGCTGAGTCTGAAATTTCATCTTTGGTTAGTGCAATTGGGCGAAGGTGCAGGGCTACCAGCTTTTGCACGTATTTCATTTGATGATCCAACGGAAGTTTAAGTCGTTGAAATATTTTCGGAACCCAACGAGCTCCAATATCTTCATGTCCGTGAAAAGTCCAACCAATTCCTTCTTCAAATCTTTTCGTGTGTGGCTTCGCAATGTCGTGAAGCACCGCGCCCCAAAGCAACCAGAGGTTATTGGTGTTTGCGCGCAAATTGTCGACCACCTCTAAGGTGTGATAGAAATTGTCTTTGTGAGCGTTGTTGTTTCGTTTTTCAACCCCGTGAAGCTTCACCATTTCTGGAAAGAATTGTTGAAGTAAATCGGTATCGAAGAGAAGTTTTAATCCAACTGAAGGTTTCTTGGAAAGAAGAATTTTATTGAATTCAACCATGGTTCTCTCAATACTTACTATTTCCAGTCGCGCCGCGTTTTCTTTAATGGCCTGCAGACTTTTTTCTTCAATGGTGAAGTTCAATTGTGAAGCGAATCGAACCGCTCGCATCATACGCAAAGGGTCGTCGCTGTAAGTGATTGCGGGTTCAAGTGGTGTGCGAAGAATTTTGTTTTCAAGATCAAGTAATCCGTTGAACGGATCTACAAGTTCTCCGAACGTTTCCTCTTGAAGTGAAAGAGCCATGGCATTTACCGTGAAGTCTCTGCGCATTTGGTCGTCTTCCAAACTTCCTTTTTCTACATCGGGTTTTCTGCTTGTTGCTCGGTACGATTCTTTTCGAGCTGAAACGAATTCCACTTCGCTTCCTTTGAAGATGAAATGTGCGGTGCCGAAGTTTGCGAAAATAGAAACGCGCTTGACGTTCAGTAATTCGGCCGTTCTGTTCGCTAGCGCCGGACCATCGCCGCTGGTCACAATGTCAATGTCCTTGTTTAGCCTTTTGAGCATGAGATCACGCACATAACCACCAATGACAAATGCTTCAGCATGCTGCTCTGCGGCCGCTTGTTGAACGGCTCGAAAGACGGTTTTTTGTAGATGACGGCTAAAGTTCATTTGCGGGGCAAAGGTACTTTTCAAAGTGAGTAAATAGAAATATTTGTTTTTCATGTTAAAAATCCAAGGTTGGACAACTCTGTGATAAGCAATTCAGTCTTATCTTGCGTACGCTAAACCTGACTTAAATGAAAAAACTCGTTGCTTTATTCATGTTTGTTTTTGTGTGTGGTGCGCTCGTATTTGCGCAGAATGCACAATTATCTTTTTCTTCAACCACAAACTTTTCATTGGTGGAAGAAGGCTTTCACCCCGTGAAGTTCCAATTGAGTAGCGGCTCGAATGCCAATGTTGCTGGGCTTTTGGAGTATGTTCATGACAATCCGAAATACTTCCAAGTTCAAGTGAACGGAAATGAATTGAGTTTGAAATTTGTTGAAGGTGTGCATTGGGGTGTGTGGATGAAAGTGTTTGGTTCGATGGGAGTCTCTCAGATTGAAATTCGCGAACCGAATCAAAACATTGTTGTGGACCCGATGGGTTTTTTGAGATATTTCAATTTGATTAATCAGTAATATTCTAATCTTCTTCTGAATGAGAGCACTTTATTTGTTCCTGTTTTTGTTTTTATTTTCTTTTTCGTCTCGTGCGCAGATTTTTTCCTGTCCTACATGTGCTGGTTCAGCGCCTACGAGCTACACTAATGGACAGCCGAACGACTCAATCTTTTTTGTTTGTGCGGGTGGAACTGCTGATTTAGTGGCAACCTCACCACCAAGTTTAGTGGGTTTGTATAATTACACCTGGCAATATTTTAATCCATTTACGAATACGTGGGATTTTTTCTTTACATCGCCTTTGGTTCTGAGTCCACAAACTTTAACCGGTGTTGGTCCTGGCGGATATCGTGTGGTAATAACCGACGCGTTCAATTCATTTATGGGTTCGGATGTGGCTTGGGTTTCTGAGGTTACAGCGCCCACCTCTGTAGATGTGGCCCCAATTCCTCCAGGTTGTGGAGGCACGTTAAACTTAACTGCTCTTGTTAACTTAGGCTCGGCAACGCCATATTACAATGCACCTGCTGATTTGTCGTCCCCTGTTATTATAGGTCCTTCAACGAATATTAGTATTTGTCTAACAGGGAATCATACCTTTAACAGCGATTTAACCTTTACTCTTGTCGGACCCGCATCCTGCGGAAGCCCAACGGTTGTATTAAGTCCATACAGCAGTTCAATTGGTCAGGCGGTGAACTGCAATAGCAACAACAATTTCTCGAATTTATGCTTCACCAATCAGTCAACCGCTAGTTTTAACATTTGTACCGCTGGAGGAAATATGACAGGAACTTATGGTGCTTACGGCCCGGGTGCAGGTACTTTAATAAACTGGAGTGCCCTGTATGGTTGCGATGCAACACAGGGTCCGTGGACATTGCGTGTTCAGGATTGCTATTCAACGGATTCAGGTACTATTTTGCCTTCTACAAGTTTAACAATTACAGGTGCCAATGGATTAGGCGTTCCTACAACGGTTACTTTGGCACCGAGTGCCTCAGTTCCAATTACCGACGGTGTTTGCGGCCAAGCTGGGGCATTCAATCCCGCTTGTTGTTCAACGACAAATATACCTTTGAATTTGCCGGTATCCACACTAACGCCGCTGCCTATGAACGTGAATTATACCTGGACTGCTGTTCCTGCTGGACCAGTAATCACGGTTGCTTCAGGTGTTGTTCCAGCGTCTGGAATTATCACGGCAACGGTGCCTGCGCCATCGCAAGACACACAATTCACGTTAACGCTTTCTGGCATGCAGGCCAATGCAAACTGCGGAGGAACTTCAAGTGATACAGAGTTATACGATAACATGGCAAGCACGCCAGTAACCATTCAAAATCCAGGAGCGCTTTGCGTAACGGCGAGTCCAGTTACATTAACGCCTTCGATTCTTGGAGGAACATGGTCAGGAACGGGAGTGAATGCGGCAACGGGTTTGTTCAATCCAACAGCTGCAGGCGCAGGAAGTTGGACCGTTAATTACTCAACGGGTGGTGCATGTCCAAGCACAGGCTCTACAACTATTCAAGTTCAAGCAGCGGCGCCATCGGTTATTGTGGCTCCAACAACTTTGTGTTCAGATGCAACTGCTGTGACGCTTACCGCTAACAATGCGGGAGGTACATGGTCAGGAACTGGTGTAGACGCCGCTGGCCTCTTCACTCCAACAGGGGCGGTAGGGACTCAAACGATAACTTATACACCTGCGGCTGGACAATGCTATGCACCAGCAAACACAACCATTCAAGTTATTCAAACACCTACAGTAACCATTACCGATGTTGCTCCAGTTTGTTCAACTTCACCGGCCTTTACGTTGGTGAGTTCTTTGGCAGGAGTTACTTGGAGTGGAACAGGTGTGAATCCAGCAACCGGATTATTCACACCGTCGGCAGCTGGTTCATTTGCCATTACTGCAAGCGCTCCGGGATCTTGCGCTGCCAGTGATAACACCGTTGTGAATGTTGTTGCACCTTCATTACCTCTCATTACAGCTCCTGCGCAGATTTGTGTTGCGGCGAGTGCGCAAATGCTTAATGCCGATTTACCTGGTGGAAGCTGGAGTGGTCCTGGCGTTTCACCTTCTGGTAATTTTAATCCGAGCTCAGCCGGAGTTGGTGGTCCGTATGCGATAACATATACCCTCAGTGATGTCTGCTTATCGAGCGCAACAGCCAATATAACAGTAGTAGATCAGCCAGTCGTTACTATCACAGATTTGCCTGCACCGTTGTGTTCAAACGGAACTTCGGTTAACCTTTCGGCATCATTGCCCGGAGGCTCATGGTCGGGCATCGGAGTGAATACGGTTACAGGTGTTTTCTCTCCTTCTTCCGCGGTGAATGGACCGAACACAATCATTTATTCAATTGGTGGAATTTGTCCGGCAACAGACAACACCATTATCAACGTGGTGGCAGCACCAGCCGTGAACATTACTCAAGCATCTCCATTCTGTTTGAATTCACTAAATACTTCGCTAGTTGCAAATCCTGGAGGTGGTGTTTGGGACGGGAATGGAATTTTAGATCCGATTACAGGATCGTTCTCTCCGAGCATTGCAGGAGTTGGCGTAACAACAATAACGTATACGTACACATCTGCTCCGTGTACTGTTTCAACAACAAGTTCTGTAATTGTAAACCCGTTGCCACTGGTTAGCGCAGGAAACGATGCTACAGTTTGTTCGGGTTCTTCGGTTGGACTTCAAGCCACTGGTGCGGTGACCTACCAATGGAGTATCAATGGAGGAGCAGCAGTTGGTCTGAGCAACCCAAGTATTGGGAATCCAACAGCATCGCCAACTGCAACAACCATTTACAGTGTGTTAGGTGTAGACGCAAACAATTGCACCAATGTGGACCAAGTTCAAGTTTCAGTGAATCCACTGCCTACAGTGAATGCAGGCAATAACGTTTCAATTTGTCCGGGAATACCTACAACCCTAGGAGCATCGGGTGCTTCAACATATACTTGGACTCCAGCAGCGGGATTAACAGGAGCGAATACAGCAACACCTGCTGCCAATCCTGCAACAACGCAAACCTATACAGCAACAGGAATAGACATCAACGGTTGTCAGAATACCGATCAAGTGACGGTAACTGTTTTCCCTCAACCCATTGTAACTGCCAGTTCGAATTCACCCATCATCGAATGTCAGACAGCGCAATTAACAGCAACTGGTTTGGTTTCTTACAACTGGGTGAATACTTCGGGACCCGATGCAACCCTTGCAACGCCGAACGCATCAACCACGAACGCAGGTCCGTTGACAAATACAACTTATGCCGTAGCTGGTTTAGACGCAAACGGATGTGCCGGCGGCGCAACAGTTTCTGTCGTAGTGAATCCAATCACAGTTTCAATAGTGAACGCAACAACGATTAATCCTTCAACTTTTTCGTTCGATATAACTTCAAACGCATCGAATTTCGATTGGGATTTTTATACCGATGGAACCACCGATGTTTCAACGGCAGCAACTACCATTCAAAACACATATCCTACTGCACCAACTCCACCGTTGGATTACATAGTAACGACTGTAACGGCGTCCATTGGCAACTGCCAAGCGCAAGACACCATTCACGTTTACATTGATAACACGTTAATGGAATGGCCGAACATTGTCATTTCAGACGGCGATGGGAAAAACGATTTACTGAGTTTCTTGTCGCAAGATCCAGCGCTTCAACCGAACTGGCAATCGATTACAACAGTTCCGACCATTACGAATTTCAAGGTTGAAATTTTCAATCGTTGGGGAAAGAAAGTAGGTGAAGTGAATGATCCTGCCGGCTCTTGGGATCCGAAGGAATCGGGCGCCGGAGTTTACTACTATGTTGTGTCTTACACGAAACGATCAACCGGCATGAGTGCTGAAGAAATTCAGATTGAACAGGCTGTTGAAGTGTTTGTAAAGTAATTCGAGCGAATAAATTATTTTGCTGAAGCGCGCTTTAACTTGTCGTTAATGGCGCGACCTAAATTTTCGTCGGGAAGGAATTCCGCAAGAATTACATCGATATTCATTTGATCGAGTTCTCTTAAGTAGGCGAACAAATTGGACGCGGCTTCTGCAAAATTTCCATTTGGACTTAATATGCGTTGCGATTCTACTTGAAAATCTTCTTTAAAACTGAGCACACCAATTTTTTGCGAAGCTAAGTCATGCATGAGCGCGCGAATGTCGCCAACGAAGACGGGTTTCCGCGGAGCGTAATGACTGGTAAGCATTCCAGGAGCAGCAGGAGAACTGGAAGAGTGCTGCTGAATGTGAATGTTTGAAGTGAAGCGCTGGAGGTCTTCCACAGAAATTCCACCTAAACGAAGAATTTCAATTTCGTCGTGTCGAACCCGCAAGACCGTGGATTCAATTCCTAAAGAACAGTTTCCGCCATTGAGGATGTAAGGAATTTTTTCACCCAATTGATCTTCAACATGCCCGGCAGAAGTTGGACTTATATATCCGAATGGATTCGCGCTAGGCGCAGCCAAAGGAAAAGGAAGACTTCTTAAAAGTTCAAGTGTTAAGGCATGATTCGGAATGCGAATGCCCACTTCAGTCAGACCAGATGTTGTTAAATCGGGAATGCAAGATTTTTTTGGAAGGAGAATCGTTAATGCCCCTGGCCAGAAATGTTCCATTAAATTGGAAGCCAATTCCGAAATTTCTTCCACATATTTCGAAACCTCTGAAATGGAAGAGACATGCACAATCAGAGGATCGAAGTGAGGGCGGTTTTTCGCTTCGAAAATTTTAGAAACCGCTGTCTCATTGAGTGCGTTTCCCGCCAAACCATAAACGGTTTCCGTAGGAATAGCAACCACTTCGTTTTGAAGAAGAAGTTCTCTTGCTTTTTCTATTTCGGTTCCAATCATGCATTGCAAAAGTAGGCAATTCAATTTTCTGCTATATTTGCACTCGATGGCAAAGAAAATTACCTTGATCAATGGCGGACTGCTGAATATGATCATTCAAAGGTTATGTCGTCAGTTAATCGAAAATCACAAAGACTTTTCTTCAACGGTGCTCATAGGGCTTCAACCCCGCGGTGTGTTTTTTACGGAACGCATTGTTGAAGAATTAGCGAAGTCTGGACACCAAGTGAAATGGGGAATTGTGGATCCGACTTTTTATAGAGACGATTTTCGAATTCACGACAAGCCGCTTCTGGCAAGGTCTACAGACATGAAGCACAGTGTGGAAGGAATGAATGTAGTTCTCATTGACGATGTCTTGTATACGGGAAGAACTATTCGTGCGGGCATGGAAGGATTAATGGAATACGGAAGACCAAAGTCTGTGGAATTATTGGTGCTTATTGACCGAAAGAAGGGAAGAGAAGTGCCCATTGAAGCGACTTATGTAGGGAAGGAAGTAGAAAGTTTCGACAATCAACGAGTTAGAGTTATGTGGAAGAGCGAAGGGGAAAAGGAAGATCATGTAATTTTTTTGAACGACTAAAATGAAGCTGAGCACCAAACACCTCATTGCCATTGAGCCGCTGAAAAAGGCGGACATTGACTTGATTTTTTCGCAAGCCGATGAGTTCAAAGAAGTCTTGAACAGACCCATTAAGAAGGTTCCTTCATTACGAGATATTACAGTGGCCAATTTGTTTTTTGAAAATTCAACGCGCACACGATTGAGTTTTGAGTTGGCTGAAAAAAGATTGGGAGCAGATGTGGTGAATTTTTCTGCTTCGACATCTTCCGTGAAAAAAGGAGAAACGCTTATTGATACTGTGAACAACATCTTGGCTATGAAAGTAGACATGGTGGTTATGCGTCACGCTTCGCCGGGCGCCTGTCAGTTTCTTTCAGAAAGAACGAATGCGGTAGTTGTGAATGCCGGAGACGGAACGCATGAACATCCGACCCAAGGTTTGCTCGATGCGTTTTCAATCAGAGAAAAATTAGGAGAGGTCAAAGGGAAGAAGGTGGTTATTGTGGGAGACATTACCCACAGCCGCGTTGCTTTAAGCAATATCTATTGCCTTCAAAAATTAGGAGCTGAGGTCATGGTTTGCGGACCAACAACCTTAATTCCAAAGCACATTGAATCGTTGGGAGTGAAGGTAGAACACAACCTTCAGAAAGCTTTGGAATGGTGCGATGTAGCGAACATGTTACGCATTCAATTGGAAAGACAAGACGCAGGAATTCCTTATTTCCCAAGTCTACGTGAATACACAGAATTATTCGGATTGACCCAAGATCGTTTGAATGCATTGGGAAAAGAAATTGTAATTATGCACCCAGGTCCGATTAACCGCGGTGTTGAAATTTCGAGTGAAGTTGCAGATGGCAACAACAGCATTATTCTGAATCAAGTTGAAAACGGTGTGGCCATTCGAATGGCGGTAATTTTTCTTCTTGCACAAGGAATAAAAAGAGTGAGTTAATTCTTCCCTCTCTTTTTTGTTTTTTCTTCCCATTATTTAACTAATTTTGGGAAAATCTCCTTTTATGAATTTTGTTTCAGGTCAAAAAGAAAAGTTAGTATTCATAACTTCAAACGTAGAGAAGCTCGACGCCATTTATGCTCCAGAGCTTAAATCGGAATTGGTCCTTCAAAACAGAAGCACGCAGCGCAACATTATTGTTGACTTGTCTGCAACGAAGTACATTGACTCTTCTGGATTGTCGGCATTGCTTGTCGGACAACGTTTGTGCCGCGACGCGAATGGAACTTTCGTCGTGTGTGGCCTTCAAGAAACAGTAAAAAAATTAATTTCCATTTCTCAGTTGGATTCTGTATTCAAAATTACACCAACCTTGAACGAGGCCATTGACTTGGTTTATATGGAAGAAGTTGAACGTGAAATCTAAACCCTTATGAATAAACAATTACTTTCTGTTTTAGCTTTTGTAGCATTGTCATTTACTGCTGCAGCTCAGTGTAACTCGAATGATTATAACTGGGGAACGCAAACCTTTGGTGTTAGTCCGAACCCTACCTTGGGAGAGAACTTTGCTCCAGGTCTTCAAGGCCAGCCATATGCAGATGTTCTTTACGTAAGAACTCCAACAACTGCTGCTGACATTGATCCAACTTATCCGCCATTAATTACCATCAACTACATTCATTTGGATGCTGTGTTTTATGGAATCGTTACTGCAGTGGATACTACATGGGCAGATTTATCTGGATTGGGACTTGCGATTACGTGTAACAACAACGGTCAATTTTCAGATCCTTGTAAGTTTGGTCCAGGTGCTGGATACTGCGGAGACATTTCAGGTACTCCGAATGCAACAGGTATTTTCCCTGTGAAGATTGCAGTTACTGCAAACTTGCTTTTGTTGGGAGATGTTCCTTATGAGTTCACAGGTTATACCCTTGACTTCTCTGGAAACAGCGTAACTGAAGGTGTTTCATTTGACGATGTTGTAAGAGTTTCTCCAAATCCGGCTAACGAATTTGCGTTGGTTACTTTCCCAATGGGAGCTAACGAGCAAGCAGAGGTTTCTGTATACAACACCATGGGTCAGTTGGTTTTCACTGAGAAAACAATGACTACTCCAGGTACAAACACTTACCGTTTGAACACTTCGAACCTTCCGGTAGGAAACTACGTGGCTCGTCTTGTTTCAGGAAAGAATGTTGCAGAGAAGTTGATTCAAGTTCAACACTAATAGAAATTATTCACGACCTTTGAAACCGTCTCGTCTTTCACGAGGCGGTTTTCTTTTTTATGCAGTTTCAAGTAACCATACTCGGATGTGGCGCAGCAACGCCAACCTCGCGACACAAGCCAACGTCGCAGGTGGTGAATGTGCACGACAAATATTTTCTTATTGATTGTGGCGAGGGAACCCAAATGCAATTGCGGAAGTTCAAGGTGAAGTTGCAACGCATTCAGGCCATCTTCATTTCGCATTTACACGGCGACCATTTTTTTGGACTGATAGGTTTGCTAAGCACGTACAATTTATTGGGAAGGAAAACTCCCCTTACGATCTATGGCCCTCCAGGATTGGAAGAAGTGATTCGACTTCAATTCAAAGTGTCAGATTCTTATTTCGAATACGAATTGAATTTTATTGAAACACAAGACAAGGAGAAGCAACTTGTTTTCGAAGACGACACCTTGCGTGTGCATTCGTTTCCTTTGAAGCATCGCGTGCCATGTACCGGTTTTGTTTTTGAGGAAAAAGAGCGGAAGCTCAATATTGAAAAATGGGCGATTCTTGAATACAAATTGCAGCCCTCTGAAATTTTATTATTGAAGAAGGGAATGGATGTTGAACGCGAGAACGAAGTAATTCCATACGGAAAAGTAACGAGTCCCTCTATTCCAATTCGCAGATATGCGTATTGTTCAGATACCGCCTATTCCGAGCGTATTGTTCCAGATATTTTGAATTCAGATTTGGTGTATCATGAAACCACCTTCCTCGCCGAAGATGCTGAACGTGCAAAGAAGACCTTCCATTCTACAACCATTCAAGCGGCAACCATTGCGAAAATGGCGAATGCGAAGAAACTTGTAGTGGGGCATTACAGCAGTCGATACAGCGAAGATGAAATGTTCAGGACCGAAGCCATGACGGTATTTCCGAATACAGAAATCGCCAACGAAGGCGTGGTTTTCGATCTTTAAAAATCTTTTCTGCGAGTGAGTGTATTTGGTACACTTTCTATATCTTGCAGGTATGAATAAGCAACGATTAAGTTTTTGGCAAATCTGGAACATGAGCTTCGGCTTCATGGGAATTCAATTTGGATTTGCACTTCAAGGTGGATTTATGTCGCGCATATTTCAGGCGTTGGGTGCTTCTGAGGATAGTATTCCAATGCTTTGGGTAGCTGCTCCACTGACGGGATTAATTGTTCAGCCAATCATAGGATTCTTGAGCGATAGAACATGGCATCCTCGTCTTGGAAGAAGAAGACCCTATTTTTTAATTGGAGCAATTCTCAGTTCTATTGCATTGTTTTTTGTGCCTTACTCACCAACACTTTGGATTGCCGCAGGTTTCTTGTGGGTTATGGATGCGTCTATAAATATTTCCATGGAGCCATTCCGTGCGTTAGTGGCAGACAAGCTTCCAGATAATCAGCGGTCTTATGGTTTTGTTGTTCAAACTTTAATTATTGGAATTGGTACTTGGATCGCAAGCAATCTTCCTTGGTTCTTGAGTTTTTTAGGATTTTCAAATACGGCTCCGGAAGGGCATATTCCTCCCTCAGTGAAGTGGGGTTTTGCAATTGGTGCTTTGGTGTTTATGATTTCGATCTTGTGGACAGTCTTTACCACAAAGGAAGAGGCTCCCGCCGATATGGAAGCCTTTAGAAAGGAGCGTGAAGAGACAAAAGGTTTTGTTAAGGGCCTTGTTGAAATTGGAAAGAGTTTCACGCATATGCCATCGGTAATGTGGAAGTTGGGAATGGTTCAGTTTTTCAGTTGGTTCGCCTTTTTCACGATGTGGTCATTTGCTGTTCCTGCACTTACCGAACACGTGTACAATGCACCAATGCCTGAGAAGGGTGCAACCAATTTCGAAGTGGAGTTCGCGGCGTATAACAATGCTGCTAATTTGGTTGGAAGTTCAATGGGTATGTACGGATTAAGCTCCATGGTTTTCGCCTTGGTATTAACCCTGTACACGGCGAAGCGAGGCGTAAATCGAAGAGTTATTCACTTCTTCTCT
>CALCNZ010000381.1 GCA_937897625.1 uncultured Flavobacteriales bacterium | reverse complement strand
TTCCGAAATATTGTCTTCAAATTTTCTTTCAGCTAAAGTGCGAGGGCGTTCAGAATATTTAAACATGTACGCCATGTCGTATTTCACTTCGGCCATAAGCGAAAGTGTGTCTGCATGCTCTTCATCTGTCTCATCGCAGAATCCCGCAATAACATCGGTGCTAATGGCACATTCGGGCATAAATTTTCGAATGGCTGCAATGCGATCAAGGTACCATTCACGGGTGTAGCCGCGATTCATGCGCTTTAACACATCAGAGTTTCCGCTTTGAACCGGTAAGTGAATGTAGTCGCAGATATTTTCAAACTTAGCCATGGTCATTAACACTTCATCGGTCATGTCTTTTGGATGACTGGTTGAAAAGCGAACACGGAGATTTGGGTTAATTTCAGCCACGGCAGCAAGCAACTGTGCGAAGTTCACCGTTGGTTCATTGGCATCAATAATTTCTCCTTTCGCTGTAATGTTCCATTTGTAGCTATCTACATTCTGACCAAGGAGCGTAACTTCTCTGTAACCGCGATTGAAAAGATCTGTCGCTTCTTCAACAATAGTTTTAGGGTCACGACTGCGCTCTCTTCCACGCGTAAAAGGAACCACGCAAAACGAGCACATGTTGTCGCATCCGCGCATGATTGAAATAAAGGCTGTCACGCCGTTACTGTCTAGACGAACGGGTGTAATTTCAGAATAGGTTTCTTCACGGCTAAGCAGAACGTTTACCGCTTTACTTCCGTGTTCAACTTGAGAAACGAGTCGGGGTAAATCGCGGTAAGCATCTGGGCCAACCACCATGTCAACGAGTTTTTCTTCTTCGAGGAGTTTTTCACGCAAACGTTCGGCCATACAACCGAGCACGCCTACCATTAAAGCGGGTTTGCGTTTTTTTACTGAATTTAAAAATTCGAGTCTTCCGCGAATGCGTTGTTCTGCGTTATCGCGAATGGCGCAAGTGTTTAAAAGCACTAAATCGGCCTCTTCAACATCGCGTGTTGTGGTGAATCCTTCTTGCGCCATTATTGAAGCTACAATTTCAGAATCGGCGAAGTTCATTTGGCAACCGTAGCTCTCTAGCAACAGTTTTTTTTGAGGTCCATTCGTATTTATGGGAGTAGAAATTTCAAAAAATTCTCCCTGTCTTGTCTCGTCAATTTGTTTTTCTTCCACAGTGTCTGGCTGTTTTGATTGTGTGCAAAAATAATCTATTTCTAAAGAAATACAGCATAGAATCGCATAACCAATTTGGAGACTAACGGATAAATGCATATACCTTTGCCGACATTCAAACACAAAATATGGCTAAAAATCTTGTTATAGTAGAGTCCCCTGCAAAGGCGAAAACCATCGAAGGATATTTGGGGAGCGACTACGTTGTGAAGGCGAGTATTGGACACGTTCGCGATTTGCCAAAGAATAATTTTGCCGTTAGCGCTGACGGAAATTTTGATGTGACTTACGAAGTCTATCCAGATTCAGAAAAGGTGGTGAACGAGCTAACGAAGTTGGCAAAAGACGCAATTAAAGATAACAAGTTTGTTTGGTTAGCGACGGATGAGGACCGCGAGGGGGAAGCTATTTCTTGGCATTTGTTGGAGTCGATGAAGATCGATGAGAACAAAACCAAACGCATTGTTTTTTCTGAAATTACCAAAAAAGCAATTCTTGCCGCAATGGAAAAACCAAGAACCATAGATATGGATCTGGTGAATGCGCAACAAGCAAGAAGAATACTCGATAGAATAGTTGGTTTTGAACTTTCTCCGGTTTTATGGAAAAAGGTACGTCCATCGTTGAGCGCCGGCCGTGTTCAAAGTGTTGCGGTTCGATTAATTGTTGAAAGAGAGCGTGAAGTGGAGGCATTCAACGCTTCGGCATATTTTGGAATTCGTGCGATGTTCGATTTGGGAGATGCAACGTTGAAGGCCGATTTGCCTTCACGCATTTCAGATGGATCATCGGCCCAGTCTTTTTTGGAAGATTGTAAAAACGCCGAGTTTGCCATTGCTTCTCTAGAAACAAAACCAGGAACACGTTCGCCAGCAGCGCCGTTCACTACTTCAACGCTTCAGCAAGAAGCAGGAAGAAAATTGGGAATGTCGGTGAAAGCAACCATGACCGTTGCTCAGAAATTATACGAAAGTGGAAAGATCACCTACATGAGAACTGACAGCATGAACTTGTCAGATTTCGCAAGAGAGGCAGCGAAGAATGAAATTCTATCAAGCTTCGGCGAGGCATATTCTAATCCGAGAACTTTCAAAACGAAAAATAAAGGTGCACAAGAAGCACACGAAGCCATTCGTCCAACGGACATGGCAGTTAAAACCATAGATGGAGACACCAACGAAAGAAGATTGTATGAATTAATCTGGAAAAGAACGTTAGCAAGTCAGATGGCCGATGCCAAATTGGAAAACACCACTGCCCATGTCAACATTTCCACACGAACCGAAACCCTTGTAGCAAAAGGACAAGTCGTGAAATTCGAAGGATTCCTGAAGGTGTATATGGAAGGAACGGACGACGAAGAGTCTGACGAAAGCGGTGTTCTTCCTCCGTTGCATGAAGGTCAAATGCTTGATTTGAAGACAATGGTAGCCCAGGAAAAATTCACACAAAAACCTGCACGATTCAGCGAGGCAAGTTTGGTGAAAAAAATGGAAGAATTGGGAATCGGAAGACCTTCAACATACGCTTCTACAATTAACACGATACAAGCAAGAACCTATGTAGTGAAGCAAGATTTGGAAGGGAAGGCTCGTTCATATGCTGTGCATACCCTGGCTAAGGGAGTCATTACCTCTGAAACGAAATCTGAAAATACAGGAGCCGAAAAATCGAAACTGTTTCCAACAGACATCGGTCGTGTTGTAAATGACTTTTTGGTGGAAAATTTCCCATTAATTTTAGATTACCACTTTACGGCGAGTGTCGAGGAAGAGTTCGATACAATTGCTGAAGGCAAATTGGACTGGAAGAAAATGCTTCATAAGTTTTACGGTCCATTTCATGAAAACGTAGTAACAACTACAAACGATGCTGCACGTGCATCTGGAGAGCGATTGTTGGGTGAAGATCCGGCAACTGGGAAACCAATCATAGCGCGAATCGGAAGATTTGGTCCGATGATTCAATTGGGAACAGCCGAAGAAGAAGTGAAGAAATTCGCATCGCTTCGTCCAACACAGAGCATCAATACGATTACCTTGGAAGAAGCTTTGGATTTATTCAAGATGCCACGCGAGTTGGGTGAGTGGAACGGAGAGAAAATTGTTGTAGGTATTGGTCGTTTCGGTCCATATGTGAAATTCAAATCCACCTTTGCTTCTCTTCGTGTGAAAGAAGGCGATGATCCGTTCACCATTGATTTGCCAAGAGCCATTCAGCTTGTTGAAGATAAAATCAACGGTGTGAACGCGAATCTCCTCAAGACTTTTACTGAAGATGAAAATGTACAGATTATAAACGGTCGCTTTGGTGCGTATTTGAAATCAGGAAACTTGAATTTCAAACTTCCGAAAGGTTCCAAGCCAGAAGATATATCGTGGACCATTGCTCAGCAGATCATGGAAGAGCAAATGGAGCAAGCGACGAAAAAAGCTGCATCGAGAAAGCCAGCACCAAAAAAGGCTCCTGTAAAAAAAGCACCTGTTAAGAAAGTTGCAGCAAAGAAAGCTCCAGCTAAAAAAGCTCCGGCTAAAAAAACTGCCGCAAAGAAATCGCCCAAGAAATAAATGTGAATCATCACATTCTTTTGTTGAAATGATTTTTTAGTTGAATGAAATTGAACGGTTACTCCGTTTAGTTTCGTGCTTATGGATTTGTCAGTATTTCTCTCTCCGAGTATATTTCACGATAGCTCGAACCGCTTTTTTGCGAACAACACGATTGGTGCACAAACGCGTTTTTATTTCGACGATGAAAACGATTTGAATGAAAGGCAAATAGCCATTGTGGGTGTTTGTGAAGATCGGAATTCAGAAAACAATTCAGGAGCCGCCAATGCCCCTGACGAAGTTCGAAGAGAGCTATATAAATTATTGGCCTGCGACGATTATTCGAAGATTGTCGATTTGGGAAATATCTTGCCTGGGGAAACGCCAGAAGACACTTACTACGCGCTTTCAGAAGTTTGCACAGCTTGCATGAAGTTAAACATCTTGCCTGTCGTTATTGGCGGAACGCAAGATTTAACCTTTGCAACGTACAAAGCCTACGAGGCCATGGAGCAAACAGTGAACTTGGTAACCATAGATTCAAAATTAGACTTCGGCTCTAGTCCAGATGATTCTTCCGCTGAGGGCTATTTAAATCGAATTATTCTTCACCGACCGAATTATTTATTTAACTATTCCAATCTCGGACACCAACGTTACTTGACGGATAAAGCTTTGCTCGATTTAACTGCGAAGATGTATTTCGATGCGGTTAGACTGGGAGAAATTCAGCAAGACATTTCAGAGGCAGAAGCAGTAATTCGAAATGCTGACTTGCTTAGTTTTGACATGAGTGCTATTCGCTATTCAGAGTTTATGTCAACCGGAAAAAGTGGTCCAAATGGTTTTTTCGGTCACGAAGCCGCGCAACTTTGTAAATATGCAGGTATGAGTGAAAAGCTAACCTGTATTGGTTTTTACGAGTTTAATCCAACCCTGGACGACAGTGGCCAATCTGCAAAACTTTTAGCACAATTGATTTGGTGTTTTATAGACGGTTATCATGCGAGGAGAGGTGATTATCCGATTGCATCACTTTCGGAATATGAGAAATTCATAGTCTTGTTAACAGACTCTGGCGACGAATTGGTTTTTTATAAAAGTCATTTAACCAACCGATGGTGGTTGGAAGTTGCTTATCCTGCAGGTACTGAAGAAAAACATGAGCGAAATCATGTTGTCCCTTGCACATACTCGGATTACATCCTGGCTTCTCAGCAAGAAATGCCTGACCGTTGGTGGAAAACTTTCCAAAAATTGGTTTAGTTTACTTTAGGTTTCCAATAATAGTAGGCTCTTCTTTTTAAACGTATCTCGTTGAAATTCATAGGCTATGGATGGTTTATCTTTTAGCTGACGTTGAATTTCGCGTGTTTTTTTTGTTTTTTTCAATAGATTTTCTATTTTAGCAAACTCTGTAACTTCCCACTTCGGGATTTTTCAGGGTTAAACGAAAGAACAAACGATGAAAAAACTGTATTTTCTTCTCCTAGCGTTTTCTCTTGCTGGTGCTGTGAATGCTCAACAAGATCCTCAATTCTCATTGTGGATGTTTGACAGAATTTCTTTCAATCCGGCGGCAGCAGGAATTGACAACATGCATCAAATTCAAGCTTTCCACCGCGACCAGTGGGACGGGTTCAATCGCGATCCAAAAACTTATTTGTTCAATTACAACGGCTACGTAAAGGCTGGAGGAAGAACGGTTGGTTTAGGCTTGTCTGCGATGACCGAAGTTTTAGGACAAGAGACGAACAAATTTGTTCGTTTATCTGGAGCTTATCATTTGCCAATTGGAAATAATATCCTTTCAGCTGGTGTTCAAATTGGAATGCTTTCGAAAACTTTAGGTACAAATTGGGTTGCGATAGATCCTACAGACCCGAATATTCCAACCACTGGAATGACTCAGGGTGGTTTCGATGCAAACGTAGGTTTAATGTTCTACAGAAAGAACAAATACTATGCTGGCGTAAGTGCAACACATTTACCAGCAACCGATTTAGCGAACTTAGGATTTACCACTGCACGTCACTTGTACGTTATGGGTGGATATAATCACGACTTAAACAATGGGTTGGTGATTCGAACCAATGCATTAATTAAAACCGACATGAAAGCTTCGCCAGCAATCGATATCAACGCGAATGTTTTATGGAATAATCTTCTTTGGGGAGGCGTTGCATACAGAGTCGGTGATGCTATTGTGCCTATGGCTGGTTTGCAAATGACTTTGAATACCGTTCAACAAGGACGTTATACCTACACGCATGGATTTAAAATGGGATATGCATATGATGTAACATTGAGTGCTATCAAGAACTACAGTGCTGGATCACATGAGCTATTTTTAACCTACGAATTTAATCTTGGTAAGACCCCAATTCGAAGAATTTCGGGTGATCCTCGATTATTGTAACAATAAAATGAAACCCAACGCAGTTATATATACGTTAAACTTAACCCAACAGAGTTTAGCTCATTAATTTAGGAAGTCATGAAAAAATCAATTTTGTTTTTCGCAATAGTGTCTTCGATGCTTGTAGGATGTTATCCTGGTCCAGCTGGAGAACTAGTAGGTGTTTACCCTCGCGAGGAATGGGTTCAAGTGAATCCTTACGGAATGAATTACATTCACTTCGGTTCTTTTACCATGGGAAATAACGACCGTGACCTTGCAGGAGGTATGACGGTGAAAGCAAAGACAGTTACTGTTTCTGCATTTTACATGGATCAACATGAAATTTCAAACAATGAATACCGCCAGTTCGTTTACTGGGTGCGTGACTCTTTAATGAGAGATCAGTTGGCACAAAACGAAATCGAGGGATTTGGTATTTCAGAGCGTGAAGACGGTCGTGAAATGGATCGCTTCATCAACAAAGGATACAAGCTCGATTGGGAAACTGAAATCGACATGGAAAACGATGAGATTTTCGATATTGTTTATGATGAATTCTATCTTCAAGGCGCAGATAAATTCTACGACCGTAGAGAAGTTGACACGCGTAAATTGAAGTATCGCTACTGGTGGATCGACTTTGAAGGTGCTGCAAAGAAAAAAGGAAATCGCGACGAGGAAACTGGTGAGAAAAACTCTTTGGATCAATTGCACTCTATCAAAATCAATTCAGACAGAACGAAGTTTGTAATCGAAGAACAAATCAATGTTTATCCAGACACGTTGGTTTGGGCGCATGATTTCACCTATTCGAACAACACTCACTTAACTGAAACTTATTTTTGGCATCCGGCCTACGACGACTATCCAGTAGTTGGAGTTACTTGGGGTCAGTGTCAAGCGTTCTGTGCATGGAGAACTCAAATCTTAAACGAGTGGAAGCAGCAAAACGGAGAAACATTTGTTCAACGTTTCCGCTTGCCTTCAGAGGCAGAATGGGAATATGCTTCTCGCGGTGGGCTTTCAAACGAAGAGTATCCATGGGGAGGTCCTTACACACGTAATTACTTAGGTTGTCCTCTGGCTAACTTTAAACCAATGAGAGGTGACTACCCAGATGACAACGGTGTTCATACTGTTCCAATCGGGTCATACTCTCCAAACGGATGGGGTTTATACAACATGGCAGGAAACGTTGCAGAATGGTGTAACACTGCTTATGATGAGGCAGCTTATGAAATCATGCACGATTTGAATCCGGAGTACGATTATCGTGCGAAAGAAGACGATGCAACGACTCAAAAGCGCAAAGTAACTCGCGGTGGATCATGGAAAGACATTTCCTACTTCATTCAATGCGGAACTCGTTCATACGAATTCCAAGATACAGCTAAGTCGTACATCGGTTTCCGTTGTGTTATGACTTACCTAGGTCGTGGAAAAAGCGGTCCTTCTGAAGACTGGAACAGTCCTTCAGGAAGTGAGTAATTCTTAGAAACCAATTAAACCATATAAATAACTTAAATTTTTAAATCAATGAAACCTGGAAGTAAAGCTTGGAAAAATTTTATGGCAAAACTGTACGGAATCGGGGCAGCTGTCGTAATTATTGGAGCGATGTTTAAAATTCAGCACTGGCCATTCGCGTCTTTGCTACTTGTTGTGGGATTGAGTACTGAAGCTGTTATCTTCTTCTTCTCTGCATTTGAACCTTTACACGAAGAGCCAGATTGGTCTTTGGTTTATCCTGAATTAGCTACTCCAGAAGACGGAGAGCATGGTCACGGTTCTAAGAAACCAGCGGTTAACAAGGGTGTTTCTCAACAATTAGATGCTCTATTAAGCGAGGCGAAAATTGATGGTGATTTAATCTCAAGTTTGGGTGATGGTATGAGAACATTCAGTTCAAATGCACGTCAAATGGCTGATTCAACTGATGCTGCTATGGCTAGCTCAAACTACGCTAGTTCTTTGCAAGACGCTTCTGTTAAAGTTGCTAAGTTGGCTTCTACTTACGAAGCTGCTTCTGAGCAATTGACTGGACTTGCTGCTCATTCTGAACAAGGTGCAAATGCAGGTGAACATCTTCAAAAAATGTCACAAAATCTTGCAGCGTTAAACGGAATGTACGAATTGCAATTGTCAGAATTAGAGAAAACACGTGTTATGTTCGGCGATATGGGTGCGTTGGTTAAAAACCTTGCAGACTCTGTTGAAGATACCAAGTTGTACAAAGAGAATATTTCTGAGCTTGCTCATAACTTGAAATCTTTGAATACAATCTATTCGAACATGTTGAATGCAATGGGCTCTGGCCGTCAAGCATAAGTTCCAAATTAAAATTGTTGTAATTATAAACAGGAGGAACTAAAATGGCAGGTGGAAAAGAAACCCCACGGCAGAAGATGATCGGGATGATGTATCTCGTTCTTACCGCACTTCTAGCCATGAATATATCGAAGGACGTATTAAACGCCTTCATTCAAATCAATCGCGGATTGGTTAAAAACAGCGCTAACTCTGAAGAGCGTGCTGATGCGACTCTAGGATTATTAGACAATTGGAGTGACAAGGAAAAGGCACGCCCTTTCCAAGACAAAGCGCATGAAATGGTTGAAAAAGCCGATGCGTTAGTTAAGTACATCATTGAAATGAAGGCGCACGTTTTGGCTGCTTCTGCAAAGGGGACTCCTGACGGAGCTGGATTTGAAGAGTACATTGTAGATGGACATTTGATTGACATAGGCGACAAGGAAAAAGTTTCCAAGCCAGATGAAAATCAAAATACCACTCACATGTTAATCGGTGATGAGCCAGCTTCTCCAGTAAATACCCCATGGTCTGCAGTGGAATTGCGTGAGAAGCTTACAGCTTTTTCAAATGAGTGTCAAGGCCTTTCAGTAACTGACTTGAAAGGAAACGTTCATACACTTGCTGACAGAGCTCCAGAGGCGAAATCTTTAATTGCGAACACGTTTGCTTTTGAAGATGTTCCAAATCACGAAGAAGGTGAGCCAGCAGAGAAGTGGGAAACTGCTCTTTTCTATCACACACCTTTGGCGGCGGTAATTGCTCACTTAAGTAAAATTGAGTCAGACGTTATCTTGGTAAAGAACACGGTGTTGAACTTCTTAGCTTCATCGATCAACGCATCTGATTTGAAATTCTCAGATGTTACCGTAGCTGTTGTTCCAAAGCAAAGTTATATTTTGAAAGGTGACTCTTTTGTTGCAGAAATTTATTTGGCTGCATACAATAAGGCTAGCAAAACAAAAGTATACATGGGTGGTGAAGTGAGCGAAGGTGCTAAGGCAGAGGTTTTCGATTATTCTGGAAAGGAAGCGATTATGTCTGGTTCAGACGGAAAGTGTAAATTCAAGATTAACGAAAGCGCCTTGGGTTCGCACTCGCACAAAGGGGTAATTGTTTATCAAGATGCCGATGGTTCTGATAAAGCAATCCCGTTCATCATTCCTCCATTCACTGTGGGTGAGGCAGCATTGGTTGTTTCTCCAACAGCAATGATGGTATTCTATGAGCGTGTAGAGAATCCGGTTGAAATTTCTGTACCAGGTGTAGATGCGAGTCAATTGAGCGTGAGCATGAGCGGTGGTTCTATTTCTCCGAAGGGAGGTGGTAACTACGTAGTAATGCCAACTAACGGTTCGAAAGATGCAGCGATCAATGTTACAGCTACCATCAACGGAAAGCAAGTGAGCATGCCTGCTAAGCAATTTAAGATAAAGAAATTGCCAGATCCAACGCCTTCATTCCAAGGAAAGAACCACATGACTACAACCATTTCTCGTGGAGATGCAACAGCGGCTTCTGCGGTATTTGCAAGCATGGGTGCTGACTTTGTATTCCAAGGGATTCCGGTGTCGATCAACGGTTTTACAATGACAGTTGCAAGTTCAGGGAAGATTACTCCTGAGATGCGCGCTACTGGCGGGTCGTTGACTCCAGAAATGAAAACAGCTTTATCGAAAGTGAAAACCGGAGATAAAATTTATGTAGAAAGAATTGAAGCATCTGTTGCTGGTGAAAGACGTCCTCTTCCATCCATCAGCTTGAAAGTTCAATAATAACATTTAAAACGTAAGGCTATGAAAAAGCTAATTCCAGTTCTAATTGTTGCAGCATTCATGATTGTTGCTAACAGTGCATACGCGCAACCTCGCAGAAATGTGTTGGATGGAGCTTATGTGCAAGAAAACAATCCGCAACGCAGAGTGAAGGAATGGCCTTATTTGCGCGAGGCTGACGTGCTTTGGAAAAAGCGTGTTTGGGAAGAGATTGATCTTCGCCAGAAGATGAACTACCCGTTGTTGTACCCTCTTAAGGAATTAAAGGGTCGCAAAAGCTTGTGGCAAGTAATCATTAAGGGTGTTGAAGATGGAAATCTTACGGCTTACAGCACGGGTCCTGATGGAGCAGACGATGAGTTTACTTATAAATTAGAGCCAGAGCAGGTTAAGGCGTTATTGAATATTCCGATTACGGTTAAGAACTACATTAACGCAGATGAGTATGTATTGAAAGATACAATGATTACTCGTGAAGCGGAAGATATCGTAGGTTACCGGTTGAAGGAAGATTGGATTTTCGACAAGCAACGTTCACAGCGTTATGTAAGAATTATTGGTATTGCTCCGATGGTTCTACCAAGAAATGCTGAAGGACAATTGCGTGATCCAGACAACCCAGTAGCTGTTCCTCTGTTTTGGTTATACTACCGCGAATGTCGTTATGTATTCGCAAATTGGGATAGCTTTAACACCGTGAACGATGCGTTTCGTGGAAGCTACGATGATCTTTTCGAAATGAGAAGGTTCTCTGCCCACGTAATTAAAGAGGAAAATGTTTACGATCGTGAAATTCAACAATACGCTCAAGGACTTGATGCGTTATTGGAAAGTGAACGTGTGAAGAAGGAAATCTTCGAATACGAGCACGATTTGTGGAACTATTAATTTTAATGTTTTGAATCTGAACCCCTCGGTTTGACCGAGGGGTTTGTTTTTTTTAGGAAGGAATGATTACAGTAGGGAATTTAAGTGTACATTTTGGCTCGAGAGAGTTATTTTCGAAGATTGGATATTTCATAGGTCCGCGCGAACGAATTGGTTTAGTTGGAAAGAACGGAGCAGGGAAATCTACCATGCTTAAGATTTTAGCCGGAATCCAAAAACCCACTGAAGGAACTATTTCTTTAGCTAGAGGAACAACCGTTGGATACCTTCCTCAAGAGATGGTGCACTCCGAAGATGCTTCAGTATATGAAGAAGCTCAAGGCGCCTTTCGTGAATTGCAGGTAATGAAGGCCCGTATGGAAGAGCTGGGTGACTTAATTGCAAACCATTCCGATTACACTTCCGACGATTATGCTAATCTCATTGACGAAATAGAATCGGTATCTCATAGATTGTCCCTTCTTGATGTAGGGAGTACTGATGAAAAAATAGAGCGTGTATTGAAAGGATTGGGTTTTTCTTCGAAAGATTTGAAGCGTCCCATGCGCGAATTCAGCGGTGGTTGGAAAATGCGCGTTGAATTAGGAAAACTTCTTTTAGAGAATCCTGATTTGCTTTTACTCGATGAGCCAACGAACCACTTAGATATTGAGAGTATTGAATGGTTGGAAGAATTTCTTGTCGAATATCCCGGCGCAATTGTGCTTATTTCCCACGACCGGACTTTCTTAGACAATGTAACCAAGCGTACCATTGAGATTTCAAAATCGAAGTTATACGATTATAAATTCTCTTATTCTAAATATATTGTTCAACGCGAATCTGAGGTAGAGCGTCAAGAAAACGCAGCGAAAAACCAACAGAAGTACATTGAAGACACAAAGAAGTTAATTGATAAGTTCCGTGCTAAGAAGGACAAAGCCGCATTTGCGCAAACATTAATTCGGAAGTTAGATAAGTTAGATAAAATTGAGGTTGATGATATTGACGGAACGAAAGTTCGTATAGCGTTTCCTCCTTCACCGCATGCGGGAAAGGTAATCCTGGAAGGTTTTGATGTAGGAAAGTCCTACGGCGATTTACATCTTTTTTCAAAGGTGAATTTCCAGATTGCTCGTGGAGAAAAGGTAGCACTTATTGGAAAGAATGGGGTCGGAAAGAGTTCCATGCTTCGAATGATCATGAATCAAGAGGCATATGAGGGTGAATTGAAGTTAGGTTATAGCGTTGAAGTAGGATATTATGCGCAGAACCAAAGTGATATTTTGGATGGTGAGAAAACTGTCTTTCAAACCATAGACGATGAGGCGGCAGGCGAAATTCGAAAGGGTGTTCGTGGATTATTGGGTGCTTTTTTATTTAGTGGTGATGATATTGATAAAAAGGTTAAAGTTCTTTCTGGAGGTGAAAAGGCGCGTTTAGCATTCTGTAAACTGTTGCTTCAGCCATATAATTTCTTAGTTCTCGATGAGCCTACGAATCACTTGGACTTGGCCTCGAAAGAAGTTTTGAAAAACGCTATTGCGAAATACGACGGAACGGTGTTGTTGGTTTCACACGATAGGGATTTCTTGGACGGGTTAACCCAGAAGGTTTTTGAAATTCAAGCGGATAGAATGGTTGTGTTTCCTGGAGATGTAAAAGAGTTTCTGCGCGACAAAAAGGCCGCCAGTATTGCGTTGTATGAGAATGAAAAGGTGGTGAAGCAACAAGAAAAGATTCAAAAGGAAGTGGCAATTGTTGAGACCAAACCTGCGGTTAAAATAGACAAAACAAAAGAGAAGGAAATTAAGAAAGTGGAAGGCGACATTGAAAAAAAAGAGGCTCAAAAGGCCGAATTGGAAAATGTGATGTCAACCATGGACTACACCAACTTAGAGTTGGTAAATTCACAAAATGCCAAATACGAGCAACTGAAAAAGGAGCTTGAGGGACTTATGGAAAAATGGGAAAACCTTGCCGCGGAATAATTATTTTCCGTGACAAGATTTGTATTTTTTACCTGAGCCGCATGGGCAAGGTTCGTTGCGATTAATTTTCGGGTCGGCAATTAGCGGTGCACTTCTTTGAGGCGAAGCCATTTCACCAGCTTCTTGTGCTTGACTTGCGTGCTGATTTAAATTTCCAGAATCTGCTTTCACGGTTTGCGTGCGAACAACTTCGCGCTGAGGTGCTTGATTAGCTTGAGTTCCAGAAGGAAGCTGACAGGTCAATAGGAAGTTTGCGATTTCAGCATTCGTCTTCGTAATCATGATTCTGAACAAGTCGAAACTTTCTTTTTTGTAAATCAACAACGGATCTTTTTGCTCGTGTGCAGCGAACTGAACATTGCTTCTTAAATCATCCATCGCGCGCAAATGCTCCTTCCAGTTTTGATCAATAATGGCAAGTGTAATTCCTTTCTCAAGAGCACTAATCATTTCTTTTCCCCCAGAGGCATGTGCCTTTTCGAGATTCACAGCAACTTGAATTCCTTTTAGTCCATTGTTGAATGGAATAGCAATGTTCTGATAGCCCTGTGCGTTCGAGCGGTAAACATTTTCAATAACTGGAAACGCCTCTTCAGCTAAGCTATCTATGCGCGAGGTGTATGCAAATAATACGGCTTCATAAGTTGCGTGAATCACATTCATTTCGTTTTCTGAAATGAACTGGTCATGACTCACGGGCGCTTCTATACCGAAGTAACGCAGCAATTCAATTTTGTATGCGTCGTAATTTTTAGCGCTGTGTGCGTATGAAACAGAAGCTTGAGCCAAGTCGTACAACATGTTGTCGATGTCGAGTTTCAAACGCTCTCCGAAAAGAGCGTGTCTTCTGCGTTTGTAAATAACTTCACGTTGCGCGTTCATGACATCATCGAATTCCAACAAACGTTTACGAATACCGAAGTTGTTTTCCTCAACTTTTTTCTGGGCTCTTTCTATCGAGCTTGTGATCATCGAGTGTTGAATAACTTCGCCTTCTTTCAGGCCAAGTCTATCCATCATTTTAGCAATCCGATCGCTTCCAAATAGACGCATCAGATCGTCTTCTAATGCAACATAGAAAGATGAAGATCCCGGATCTCCTTGACGACCAGCACGACCGCGCAATTGACGGTCAACACGGCGTGAATCGTGGCGTTCTGTTCCAATGATGGCTAATCCACCAGAATCTTTAACACCCTCACCAAGCTTAATGTCGGTTCCACGTCCTGCCATGTTTGTGGCAATAGTTACGGTCCCTGCTTTTCCTGCGAAGGCTACAATTTCCGCTTCTTTTTGGTGAAGCTTCGCATTCAAGACTTGGTGATCTATTCCGCGTTGGCGAAGCATTCTGCTTAAAACTTCCGAAACCTCAACGGTGGTAGTACCCACCAAAACAGGTCTTCCAGCTTCACGCAATTCAGCAATCTCTTCAATGACCGCGTTGTATTTTTCACGCTTCGTTTTGTAAATTTTATCGTCTTGGTCTTTTCTTGAAATGGGACGGTGTGTAGGAATAATCATGACATCTAACTTATAGATGTCCCACAATTCTCCTGCTTCGGTTTCAGCCGTACCTGTCATACCCGCAAGTTTATGATACATGCGGAAATAGTTCTGCAAAGTAACGGTAGCATAGGTTTGAGTTGCCGCTTCTACCTTTACGTTTTCTTTTGCTTCTATGGCTTGGTGAAGTCCGTCAGAGAATCGACGGCCTTCCATCATACGTCCGGTCTGCTCATCAACAATTTTCACTTTATTGTCCATCACCACATACTCCTTGTCGCGTTCGAAAAGAGCGTAGGCGCGTAAAAGTTGATTGATGGTATGAATGCGTTCGCTTTTCACGCTATAATCGCGTTGCAGTTCTTCTAGAGCATTTATTCGCTCGGCATCGCTCAATGATTTTTTTTCAATTTGAGCGATTTCAGTTCCGATATCTGGGAGGACGAAAAAACGCTCGTCTTCCATGTTTTTTGACATCAAATGAATACCCTTATCGGTCAATTCAATTTGATTGTTTTTTTCATCAATTACAAAGAACAATTCCGCGTCTGCTTTGGGCATTTCGCGTTGGTTGTCTTGTAGGTGTTGTCCTTCAATTTTTAATAGAATGGCTTTAATTCCATCTTCACTTAAAAATTTTATCAGGGCTTTGTTGCGCGGTAAGCCG
>CALCNZ010000380.1 GCA_937897625.1 uncultured Flavobacteriales bacterium | reverse complement strand
CAGTTATCGTCGATTCCGTTACACAAATTCTCAGTAGCACCTGGATTTACCGCTGCGTTGTTGTCGTTACAGTCTGTGGTTGGAAGAACTGTTGCAGAATATCCTGCACCCGGACTTGTACACGCCGAAGTTGAAGAAGCTGCATAACCATCACCATCTACATTCAAGTACCACGTTGTTGTATAGGTACATGCTCCGTTGGAAACGTTTGCTAATGGATTGTAGTTACAAGCGGTGTTATCCATACAACCATAAACTGCGCAAATGGCATTTACTGTTGTATTCAAATTAATATCTGTTGCAGTGATGTTGGTTACCGATTCCGTTCCAACTAAAATAATTGCATAGTCAGTTCCGGCAGTTGTTCCGGCAGGAAGTGTTACTGTGATTGAACCCGTTGAACCTGTTACCCCGTTCACTGTTCCCACAATGTTTGAGGGAGAATAGGTAGTGCTGTTCGCGGGAGTTAAGTATGCCACTACGTTATAAGGATGAGTATAGTTTGTTGAAGTAAACGTTAATGAACCTGAGTAAGAAGGGCAGAAGTCTGAAGTGCTTCCTGTTAAATCAATTGTCGGACATCCTTCGTCTATTTGTCCGTTGCAGTTGTTGTCTATTCCATCGTTACATACTTCAGCTGGACAAAGCGTTCCTGAAACACTGAAGTTGTCTACGCGACTCACACCGCCTGTTCCCAATGGAGGAAGGCCAAGAATAGGATTATTTGAGGCACAAACTAATCTGAAATACACCATGGGTTGTCCAGCAATTCCAGAAATGGCTGACAAGTCAAAAGTGTATGTATGCTCTGGCTTATAGATGGTCGAAGACCAAGTCGTTGTGTTTGAAATAGAATAAACTGAACCCGAGTTTGTAAAATTAGTTCCATCCAAGCTATAAGCCAATTGGAAATCGCGTGGACCCGTGTTACTTCCTGTTTGATCCACAGAAACGTACACAGAACTGAATCCATAAGTGCTCGTTTGAAATTGGTAGTAATCACCCACCGCCCAATAATTTCCGCTTAAAGAAGTCGCTGAGCCATTTCCACCTGAATTACTCCAACCGCTAGAGGCGCTAGCGTGATTTCCTTTCATGCTGCTTCCAGAAGCATTCAAACCCACCGTTGCGGCTGCTCCTGTATACACAGTGCCACTTGTAGAAAATGTCCCCAAAGATTCAAAATTCCATTTGGCAATTCCTGTGCGAACAACAAGAGTAACTGTCGTAGAGCCTGCAGCGTGATTGGCATCTCCTGCATTGGTAACGGTAATATCCGTACTCCCAACTCCAACAACTGTTAACACGTTACCCGCTATTGTAGCAACGGCAGTATTTGAAGAAGTATAGGTTGGAGTTAGCGGTGTGAAGTTTGAGGTACATGTCAAGGTTTGCGCAGGATCTCCTGTTACCATTGGCGCAACTGTAAATGCAATGGTTTGAAAGATCGGAAGAGCGTCGTGTAGGGAAAGAG
>CALCNZ010000379.1 GCA_937897625.1 uncultured Flavobacteriales bacterium | reverse complement strand
AATAATTGTGAGCGTAGACATGTTCCAAATTTTTGACATGAAGAATTTTCTTCTTCGGTACAAATAATATGAAAAACCCGTCGAACCAATGGTAATGAGCATTACCACAGCCTGTTGATTTTGTCCCAATACCAAATCAACTATTCCATATAAAAAACAAAAAACTACAATAACCAATAAAAACATGACATGCATACGAATGGCCTTTTCCTTGACCATACTCAAGTCATCCGATGCTTGCCCATTAAAACCCAACAACTTCTTCTCAGATGAATTCATTTTATTTACGTATCTGCTCGCTAATTTAAGCACTTTAGCAGTAAGAATAGATTAAATTTGATTACTTATTGTAATTATGGACATAACTATCAACACTCCCGCTTTATTGTTCCCGGCCATTAGCTTAATTATGTTGGCGTACACCAATCGCTTTTTGGCTTTGGCAAATGTCATTCGTAATCTTCACGACCGCTACAAAGGTCGCGAACCCAAAGAAGCAGCCTTGCTTCATGCTCAAATTAAGAACTTAAAGTTCAGATTAAGACTGATAAAAAACATGCAGATTTTTGGTGTTTTAAGTTTTGCTCTTGCTATTTTATCCATGTATTTTATTTACAGAGAGGAAATGCATTTTGCGGGATTTACATTTACCGCTGCGCTTATTACCTTTTGCGTTTCCCTATTTCTTTCGCTTATTGAATTAATTAATTCCACGCGTTCTCTCGAAATTGAATTGAGCGATATGGCGGGATTGGAAGACAGTATTTTGGACTATTTGAAGAAGATGATTAAATAGTCGGAGACGAATGTTGCGGAGCAACGAATGTCCAAAGGACGAATGTTGCAAAGCAACGAATGCCTTAGGCGAATGCTTCGCGATTAACGGATTACGACAACCGAACCGGTTAGTTCTATTGGTTCAGAGAAAGAAGATGTAATGATTCTGAGAGCCCATGTATAACCGTCTATTTGAGCGTAGTATTCATTTCCATAAACATTTCCAATCCAAACTTGCTCGGGGTCTTCGGTGTAGAAAATTCGTTCTCCATAACGGTCGTAAATTCCTAATTCGTAGTGAATTTCATTCAAATTAAATCCAGATAAAATTGGAAAGAACACATCGTTAATGCCGTCGTCGTTCGGTGAAAATGAATTCGGAACGAAGACTGTTTCTTCCCGATTAATGAAGATGGTATAGCACACCGAATCTGCGCATCCGTATTGATTGCTAACTTCAAGGCAAGCTTGAAACGAGCTTGAGCTAGCTTCCAAAACCGAGAATTGGGCATCTGTGTTGCTTGAAACATTTCCGTTGATATTCCACAGGTTCGTTGTGTTTCCCAACGACAAATTCACAAAATTAACTTCAGGTGAATTTAATGAAGGCGTGATCGGCGACCATTGAAAAGCCGCTTCCGGAAACAAATCAACACACACCATATCTGTCTGCGATAGACTATTCACACAGCCATTTCCATCGGTCGATTGAAGTCCGACGGTAAAACATCCTGCATTTTGAAAATTGTAATTGAAACTTCCGCATCCACTTCCAACATTTACTCCGTCTATACTCCAAACACAACTCGAAAGCGCTGTTGCAGATGAGCTGTTGAACTGCACGTTTAAAGGCGCGCATCCCGTAGCTACAGAAGATGTGAAGTTTATTTGTGGAAGGGGAACCACTTGAATCGTAAGCATATCGCTACCACCGCAACTTCCCGCAATCGTATACGTGGCTTGAAAACTACCCACTCCAAGAACAACAGGATTCACCATTCCACTTGAATTCACAGCGTTTCCACTCCAGGTCCCTCCGGCATTTGCAACTTGAAGTTGGACAGCACTGGCATTCACACAAAGCGGACTTATTGGGGTAATGGCAGCGCTCAAGACTGAAGTTACTTGAATGGTCAAGGAAGAAGGTGAGGTGCAATAACTGTCGCTATCGAAGGTAACAACGGTGCTTCCCAATCCAGCTGTGCTTGGTAAAAACAGACCTGAAGTTGGATTGGTAATTCCCGTTCCGCTCCATACCCCTGGCTCGTTGGGCGATGTTAGATCGAATGCCGGATCAGCAATACAGAAGGGACCTGCCGCGGTAATGGTTGAAGGCACCGCCGCATCCACAACAACATTGGTGGTATACGTTGAAACGCAAGTTCCAATAGCCACCAAGCATGTGTAGGTTCCACTAGCTGTAGGAGTTGCTGAGCCAATCGATGGATTTTGACTGATCGATGAAAAAGCATTTGGTCCTGTCCATGCATAGTTCGCACCGGTTACAGTTGACGCCGATAGACTTAAATTAGTTCCCTCGCATAAGGGAGAATTTGCCCCAATGATTGCATTTGGAAAATTAATTACGGTAATGCTTATGGAAGAAGTTTGTGCACATCCATTTATGCTGGAATTCACCACATAGGTTGTTGAAATTGTAGGAGTGGCAATTACTGTAGACCCAACGGTTGTATTCAAGGTTGGATCTGCATCCCACAAATAATTTGCGCTTCCGCTCGCTGTTAAGGTGGTTGATTCTCCTAGGCATATAGACAAGGAAGTCGCGTCTATGAGCAAAACAGGATCAGTTGGCGAAGCTGAAATGGTGTAGGTGAACAATTGCGGAGTTCCGCACTGTCCTTGATCTGTGACTGCCAATGTATAATTTCCAGGTTGAAGATTCCCAATAATGGGAGTCGTATTGGTGGTACCCAGCCATTCATAACTAAATGGCCCTACCCCTCCAGAAATTACTGCGCTAATTGACCCCACCGCTCCACAAGAAGGCTGCACGATGGTTGGTGTTGAAACAATTGGAATGAAAGGCGAATTCGATGTTCCCGGAGTTGGAACCGTGGCGCCAGTAAGCCATACCGTTGTTCCGTCACATTCTCGGTAAATAGATTCGCCATCATTGTTCGATTGTCCGCTTACAGAGGCAAAGGCTGGATCTGAAATTGAAAAATTAATGGTAATATCCGCACATCCCATTGTATTCGCTGTCGTAAATGTAGGTGTTTGAGTAAACTGTCCCCCTCCCCAATAAAGTCCGTCTGTAATAACGCCGGAAGGATTAACCAACACAATTTGTTCAGCGCTATTTGTGAAAATACCTACCTGAGAAGTAGGTCCCGAGGTAC
>CALCNZ010000378.1 GCA_937897625.1 uncultured Flavobacteriales bacterium | reverse complement strand
TGTTGTGCCTGAGGAAGCTCTAAGTCGTAAATGTTTCCCGGTAACTCTGTGCTTGGTAGTTCACCCACACAAACAACAATGACATCAGAAGCTTTCGCTTTCTCCATCGCTTCAATGCCTTTCATCAATTTCTCTAATCCGCATCCTTCTTCAAACACCACATTTTTGTTCTTGCTCAAAAGTGCTTCGTATATGGTGTTCTTCGAAGCATCATCGAATTGCGCATCTGTACCTTGCCATGTGCGTGTCCAAGCACCATTCAACAAAGTCATTGAATTGGCAGCGGGACCGGTAACAAAAATCTTCGCGTCTTTCTTCAAAGGAAGAATGTTGTTCTTGTTTTCCAAAAGCGTAATGCTCTCTTCTGCGGTATGCAATGCAGCAGCTTTGTGTTCCGCTGAAGCAAATTCGGGAAACTCCAGATCTATTGGTGGCAAAGCTCTTCGGAACAACCCTAACTTCTCCTTCGTCTCTAAAATTCTTCGAACACTCACGTTCAATCGCTCTTCCGAAATTCTTCCTTCTTTCACCAATTCAATTAAATATTTTGTGAAGTCGTAATCGTTCGGCACCATGCACATGTCTATTCCTGCCATTACAGCCAAGTAGGTGGCTTCTTTCAAATCAACCGCAACGCGATGATTCTTCACCAACTTAATCACGTCTTCCCAATCGGTAACAGCAAGTCCTTTGAAGCCCATTTCATTGCGAAGCAAGTCAATCAATATTTTCGGATTTGCATGCACCGGAATTCCATTGATCTCGCCGCTGTTAATCATCACCGTTAATGCGCCTGCATCGATTGCTGCTTGAAAAGATGGACGATAAATTTCACGCAATTCAATGTCTGAAATGATTGCAGGTGTACGATCGAATCCTGAACGTGTACCGCTGTATCCCAAGAAATGCTTCATGCATGCAGCAACGTGAACGTTGTCTATACTCGAGCCATTCCCTCCTTGATAACCGCGAACCAAGGCACTACCAAACACACTGCACACGTAAGGATCTTCACCAAAGGTTTCGAAAAAACGCGACCAACTCTTGTTTCTTCCCACATCTAAAACTGGAGAGAAATTCCAGGGAATACCTGCAGCACGTGTTTCGTAAGCTGTGATTCTTCCCGCCTCTTCGGTTAAACTCGGATTGAATGTTGCAGCCTGTGCCAACTGCTGCGGAAACAAGGTTGAGCCCGTTACATAATTCGCTCCGTGAATCGCATCTATTCCATACAAAATCGGAACCTTCAATCGCGTTTCATTAGTTGCTACATTCTGAATGCCGCCAATGATTTCATGCCACTGCTCGCGCGGATAGGCGTGTCCGCCGCAATTCAAAATAGAACCTACGTGGTATTGAACCAAAGCTATATTAAGCTTCTCTGAACTCAAGTGATGCGGTTCTACCAATTTGTAAACCTCACCTTCGCAAACTACGTCAAGATTCAATTGTGTCATTTGACCAACTTTTTCTTCAATGGTCATCGAAGAAATGTAGTAGTCAATGTTCAGATTAATTTTTTCACTTGCAACACTCTTTTCTTTTGCAACTTTTTTTTGTGATGAACAAGAAACATTCAATGCTAAAAAAGCAAGAATAAAAATCGATTGAAAAATATTTTTTGAATTCATCATTATTCAAATGTGTTTACTGGAATTTCAACTTTCAACTTACCCCAAAGTGAAGGATTTGTATTGAAGTTTTCATTGTTCACCGAATTCCATCGCTTCTGGAAATCGCGTGTATCCTGACTCGTAGATTGGTCTATCGCAAATTCAATGTTGTACGTTGAATTATTCTTCCACGGTGAAACACCTAATTCGCTCCATGGAATGACACACTCAAAAACATATCTATTTTGAAGGGGCTTCACTGAAATTTGTGCGTTAATTTTCTTTTCACGCGACCAATCGTACACGTCGAAATTTCCACCCATCTTAATTCCAATGTGACGATCGCCTTCGTAAAACATCATGCGCTTGTCGCTAATTCCGGTTTCCGAAGAGAAGGCTATTTCAATGGCATCTCCGTTCCAAATGTCTCTTCCAGATTGCATGTTTCTACATGGAGAAACATCTTCAATTTCGCCACCGATATACAATTCTTTTTCATTCCAATTCAAATAAATCACCGAACCGTCTATGTTCGCTTGGCCTACAAACTGTCCACCTTGAATGAATCCGTCGTTCACCCAACCGTAAGACTTCGTTACTACAAGTGTATTCGGTTCTTTCGGTTTGAATGGAATAATCTTGAACTCATCAACGAACACCGTTCCATTCGATTCGAATTGAATGAGCAATTGTTTGATTGTTCCAGCGTCTAAGTTCCAACCTTCGAATTGAAAATCTACTAACGGAATGGTAACGGTTCTCCAAGTGGTATCAACAATTCCACCTTCAACATATCCGCTTGTAACGCCTATCCATGCTTGCGTTCCAGCATAGTCTTCTAACGCCATAGCCCAAGGCAACCCTTTCATAGATCCCTCTTGCGTTTTTACTTTGAATGAAATAGCTGCACTGTTTTCGATAGATCCTAAATCCTTTCCGCTCCAATTGGCCCAACCAATTCCAAGTCCCAACCAAGGGCATCCGCCGGCTTGTTTGTTCCATTTAAATTTCATAGCACCCGTTCCTGAAAAAACTTCTTTTCGTTCCGAGGTCACCGTTAAACAAGTAGGACTTGGTGTGAACCAAATTTCAGAAGTGATATCATCTTTGAAAATTTCGGTCAACTGAAACCCATTGACTTCCTTTGTTTCCGCTACAGGCACCTCTGTTTCATACAACGCCAGTTCCTGCACAGAAACGCAACTCGTGAACAAAAGAAGTACAAACCAAAATGCGTGTTTCATATGCAGAAATTAAGGCTCTAGTGCAGACCCTTCAGTGAATATCATGTAATCTAACCACGTCTTCGAATAACCTGAAGTTGGATTTGCTAAGAACAAAACCGATACTTCAATAACCTTATTCGGCTCATGAATTCCGTTGCCTATTGGTCCAGATGCAGCGCCGTTTACCAAGGTTGGAATGTTGTCGTATCGTTGAGAGATCTTCGACCATCCGTTAGCGGTTAAGCTCACTTGAATCGAATACATATCTTCCGATCCGGTTGAATACATACCGTCTTGGTTGTCGTCTTCTTTTATTTGGAAGAGAACCATTCCATTGTCAATGCCCGCTGGCTTGTACAACATGGTGTTGAAGTATAAGTTGGAAGGATTGCTTGTCAAAGGATAATATATCGATCCGTATGCGCTACCCGGCATGTTCACCAAGCCAATTAACCAATCCCAAGACACTGCTCCAGCCATTTCGTAGTAACGTCCACCTTGCGCTGCATTGCCATTCGTCTGAACTGCAAAGCTCATGTTTGCACCACTTTGAACGTAAGTGTTCCATCCGCTGTTCCATCCGTTTTCGAAATCGGCTACTACGAACCCGTCATACAATTTAGAACCCGCAATGGTTAGTGTATCGCGAAGTGTATCTGCAACATTCTCTATTGAAAGTTGTACCGCACAATCTTCTACACGGAACATAGGCAAATCTGTTGTTGTGCCGTTCCAGGTTGCATTCGAAACGTCTACCACATTCGAAAATCCCTCGAAACGCTTCACAGCGCCCGATTGCAGACCTTTCACTTCGATCTTCCAATTTACATTTTTCGAAAACGCTGCCGTAAATGTGGTGGTCTCTCCAGTTGAGAAATTCACATTGCGATTGGAAATATCCAATCCAGTTACCAAACTGAAATCACCATACAAATCAACCAAAGAAGGTCCCTCGAATTGCTCATCTACTTTACACGAGGTGTAAAGCAATGAAGCGAAGAGTAAGAAATAAATAGACTTTTTCATATTAAAAATTCATTTGATAAAGTAACATAAACTGACGAATAGAATAATTCTGTGTTGCGTCAAAAGCATCGGTATTCTTGAAGTTCGAAAGATTCACAGACAAACTCGATTTGTCTGAAAAACGGTAGCGCAAACCAGCAGCCTTCATAAATTCATTGCCGTTCGTTTGATATTCTTTGAAGTTATAAATTTGAGAGAAGTTATTTCGAACAGCGGTGTAATCGAAACCGTTGAATTTGATTTGTTGCACGCCCAACATTACGTCCCAATTTTCCCAAAACTCATATTCAATTCCGGCAGAAATAATTTGTGTTGAAAGGTCCACCGCACGAACATTCTCCTCTGCTTTACGCGATGTTTGGTCATTTCTGAAACGAACAGTCACGTCAAACAATTTGTCTTTGTTTCCAATAAACTTACTCACGTGCGCAATAGCCTTCACCTCTGAACGCATGAACTTGCGGGGCAACAAAGTTCCTTCTCCGCGTGTTTCTTGCAACATCAATTGCGTTGCTGCTAGGTCAAATAATTTCGAAGCGCTGGTATAACGCACATTCACCGTTAATCCTTGTCTGTTTGGTGTAGCCGTTCCATAAGGAGTAATGTTGTCGTACTTCGGCTGTGTTAGCATAAGGTTGGAAGAAAGCTGACGGTTATAGGCGTTCGATTCGCGCATTAAATCGAAGGCCGTTAGGTTTCGAACCACTTGATCATTGGTAATTCTTCCGAAAGAAGAAGGTTGATAGTTGTAGTTCACACGCTTTGTTTGTGCGCCTGGACTGCGGAAGTCTGAACTCACGTATTTCCATCCGGCTTCAACAGTTAAACCTTTCGAAGTGTTTGCTGCTATCCATTTCGCATCAAAAATCTTTCCCTTCGTCTCTGGAGAATTTTCAAATTTCTCGTAGTACGTTCTTGAAGTTCCTGCTTCCACATTCACCTTCATTTTCCAATTGGAAATATCTTTCTTCAACAATAAAGTACCTGTTGTTACAGGGTTGTGGAAGGTGCTTAGGTTGTGCGAGGTTCCTTCAATATCGAAAAGTGTAACGTGATTCACGCCCACTTCGAAAAAATTACTTTGAACCAAATTCATGTTGTAACCGGCAAAAAGTCTATCGTTAATGCTGCTGAAATCTGTAGTTCTTACACGCGTGGCTACGGTATGAAATTGCAACTCCTTCACAAATTTTGCAAATTGCAATCCGAATTCTGCCGCTGCTCCTTGTTGTCTCCAAGAGCTGTCTGCAGCATAGAAATTATCGTAATTCATCAAGCGCGTTTGTTGCTGAAAAATAACTGGACCCTGTGTAATAATTTCTTGTTGCGTGTTTGAAAGGGTGTACGGGGAAAGCTTGTAGTTGATGTCTCCCAATTGGTAACGAACAATTCCTCCAGCCACACCTTTGATATACAATTGACGCACATCGAAGCTGACACCCGATCCCCAGAACCCGCCATAGTCGTTGCGAACACGGACCATTCCTTGAATTTCAGTATTCTTATTTGGACGAATATTCATTCCCAAATCAACCAAGGTATGGCCGCTGTTCATGCGTGGAATGGTGATTGAGTCTTCCTGTTCTTGTCCAACTTTATCACCATAATAAAGTCCACGTGCAGCGCCCGTGAAAACAATTTTACGAAAATCTTTTTCTTGCGCTGAAACAACTTGAGCCACCAACAGAGCGGCAATTCCAACAACAATATGTAATGTATTTTTCATTAAAAAAACGCTTTTAATTCAACCACTAATTCTCTTCCATTGAAATGATCTAACGCAAAACTTTTGTCTTCGAAAGAGAACCAACGGTGACGTATATACAGTCTTGTATTTCTTCCCAATTCAACATCTACACCCAAGCCATAGCCCTTCCCATATTGGTTTCTAGGCCTTCTCGTAACTTCGTCTATGTTCGTTAAGTAATTCGCAATGGTTCTTTCGTAACCAATATATCCAGTTAACATAACCGTTGAATTCAACTCGAAATACGTTTCCAATTCAGATGAATACTGACGCACATAGGCGCGTTCGTTTGTGACAACTATCGGAGAGAATTTTCTTCCTGCACTTTGCGCTTGCAACAACGAAAAGAAGAAAATCTTGTGTGCACCAATTTTCCCTTGATACTTCATTTGTGCTTCGGCTACGTTGAAATATTTTTTGTGCACAACCACACCTGAACTGTCGTCTGAAAGTTGAACCGTTTCGTAAACATCTCTGTATATGTCTGAGTATCTGCCATACGGACCCACATTCGCGGGGAACTGCCAACGCCACAGTCGTGAACGCGTAACGTTGTTCACCGGATGCCCGAACGTAATTACTCCGGCGGCCGCTTCAATCTCTGCTGAAGTACCCATTCCACCGCTGAATTTAAATTTCTTTGTTCCCCATTGAACATTCAAATTCACACCTTGACGGTTGTTGGTCATTTGACCCAAACGAATCATAGAACTTCCGAACGGTTGAAGCAAGGAAGAGCTACCAATGCTTCCGGCAGGAATTTCGTTTGCTGTGTATTCACGCGTTGAAGTGTTCCAGAAAATTGCTGAGTTGTTGATCACCTTGGGGCTCAAACGAAACGCGTGAACTTCCAACACGGGTCTATTTCCAACAACTGGTGTAGACCAACGCATTTGCAATGCCTCACCCCAACCTCTTGAATGTCTTGGGCTGTAATAATTTCCCGCACCCAACTCGGCCTTGAGGGTATGTCCTTTTATCGTAGTAACGCCTTCCAAGGTTACGACATTCAGTCCGAACGATTGGCGCGCAAGGCTATCTGTGTAGTTCACGCTGTTAAACGTGTTCAAAGCAACGAATCCTTTCTTCTTTCCTTTGTGAAGTAATTTTCCTCCGTAAGAGTAATTTGGAGTCACAAAAAGACCGCCGTTTATTTCGCTCTTTCCAACCATTCCTAAGAAATAAAAATTCTTTGGCAATTCTTTTCCTTCAACAACAACTCCTTGAAACGCTCTATTTCCCCAGCGCGAATCTTGGTCAATACTTCCTTGATTGAAATATTGCTGGTACCTCGAAGAGGCGCTGTTTCCCATGGGATCCCAAGGGTTTCTTTCAAACAACATAAATCGATTGTACCCTCTGAAAGAACCAAACGTTAAATCGGATATACTCAACCATTGAATACCGCCTACCCGCACGCCCCATTGTCCGTATTTCGTTTTGAAATTTCCATACAAATTCATTCCCAACATGGTTCCTAAGTTGCCACCTAACGCAACGGTTCCGAGGGGTTTTTGAATGCTTGGACGAAGCGAATCGGCTACCTGAGCGCCGTATGAAGGGTTGATTGTCCCGTTCAAAAATTGAAACATGCGCAAATCAAATCCCCAACTCGATTTATCGGAAAATTGTCCGGCCACATTCACCAATAAATTCGGAAGTTGAGCATCGTCGCCAATGAAAAAACTTCGAGGTAAAACGGTATCTGCTGGAACGGTTAATTGGTAAGGATTGTTCTGTTTCGTGTAGGTTCCAAAAAAACGATAGAATCCTGAAACACTTATTTTTCCTGGGATAAGAGAATCTTTCTTCGGATAAAGTCCGTAGGAAGAGGTGAGGTTAGTGATCTGTCCTGAAGCCACATTCCCTTCAACCAAAAAAAGAAGTGCTAACAGCGAAAACAGATAGTTGAATTTACACTTCATTTCTTTTAAGGTTGAAATTCGATTGGTTTGAAAGAGACCGCTCTCTTCGGCGCTTGCCCCGCTTTTCTTGGCATCACATAAAACGGCACATTCGTATAAGCGTAGTGACCGTTTCCATCTAACGTTTCAAAAAACAATCTGTAGGCTCCTTCTGTTGATGGAGCAAAAAACTTGGCAGAAGAAGACATTTTCTTTTTGAATAATCCGGAAATTGGGATGGGTGCGCTTTCCGCATCACCACCCGATTTAATGTCTCGGCTCTCGGGAACAATAACCCACGAAGATTTCAATAAATCATTATCGGCATCTTTAACAAATGCTGTGGCTTCATAAATTTCATCGGCAGTCAGGGTAATATAATCTCCCTTCTTTTTCCCATTCACCAAAACAGAGTCTAAAACGGGAGTTCTGTTTTTCACTGTTCCCGGCTTCCAAATATCTTGAAGAACTTCAACGGCTTCAGAAGCATTTCCTTCGGCAGAAAATAATCCGTACCATGTTGAAGTGGTTTCTTGTTTGTGCCCCCACAAGAACACATACGAACCGATGCAATAATTGTTATCGGCTAGAATTTCATTGGTCAATCGCTCTTTGTATGACTTCGCTTTCTCTGAACTGCTTTGCTCAACCGGAGCGCCCCACTTTGTTTTAGCTACTTCCCAATGTCCGTTCGGACCCCATTCGGTAATCATGTATGGACCATTCCATCCGAAATTGCGAATGTTCTTTCGAACACCTGCAATATCGCCGTATGTGTTCACACAATAAACGTCAATTTCAGGCGCATCGCGAAGAATGAGTTTCACTTCCTTTTCATCTAATCCTGCAGTAACGGTGGATGTAGGATGGTTTGGATCAACGGAATGAGCAAATTTCGCAATGTCATTAATGGCGGCCCAAACACGTGTGTTGGTATAGAACAAATCCACTTCATTACCAATTCCCCACATAAGAAGCGCAGGATGATCTTTATATTGAAGTATGACTTTTTTGAAGCCTTCCAGTTGCTCGGCAACTTTCTTTTCGTCGTTGTAATCGAAACCGTGACGTTCGTGTTGAACCCACAAACCCAGCATGACGGTTAGCCCTTTTGAATATGCTTCGTCTAAAATTTCCTGAGCATTATCAGTGCTCCATGTTCGAATGGAATTACCACCTATCTCTACCAGCTTGTCGAGTTGTACATTTCCTCCCGCACCCTTCACTTCGTATGGTTTTCCGCCTCTGGTAAGATGCCAAGCTCCACTATCATCTTGCATTACAGCAACTGGCACTGCTTGGGCCATTCCGTCTGAAAAACGAAAGAACAAGACGGCTAGAATGAACAAGTAGATTGAACTTTTGTTTTTCATTATATTCATTTCAGTTGAAGGAATCGACGGCAAAGTACACAACATTTGACAAAACATTCACACATTCAAAACAAAAGTATTAAAACCTTTTTGTATAAAGTACAATTTCTCTAAATTAGCAAAAAACTAGATCATGAAAAAAATTCTATTCTTATTCTTTTCGATTTTCTCTTTGAGCGCAATGGCTCAAGTAGATATTACTTTCCAAGTTGACATGAATGGTGTTACCGGATTCACAACGCCAGAAGTAAACGGAATTTTCAATGCTTGGTGTGGAAGCTGCGCGCCAATGAGTGATGCTAACGGTGATGGTGTTTGGGATCTCACGATTTCATTGGCCCCTGGTTCATATGAGTATAAGTTTTCTTACGATAACTGGACCGGTCAAGAAACTTTGGTTGCTGGTAGTTCATGCACCATGACAACAGGAATTTATACCAACCGCGTTTTAAATGTAACAGTTGCCGATACACTGCCTGTTGTATGTTGGGGAAGCTGCGCAGCATGCGGACAATCGACTGGACCATACAACGTAACATTCGTCTTAGACATGGGTTCTAGTGGTGTCACTTTCACAACACCAGAAGTAAACGGGGTGTTCAACAATTGGTGCGGCGGGTGTGCACCTATGAGCGATGCAAATGCTGACAACGTATGGGAAATTACCATTCCATTGAACACAGGAACTTACGAATATAAATACGCTTACGACACATGGGCTGGATCGGAAACACTTACAGCTGGAGACCCTTGCACAGTAACGAATTCAGGATTCACCAACAGATCTTTAAACGTTACAGACAACGTGGTTATGGACACCGTTTGTTATGGAAGCTGTCTAGGATGCGGAGTTATTCACGTAAACGAAATTGAAGAAAATCAATTCACCATTTACCCGAATCCTGTGCAGAATTCATTCATGATTCAAAGTTCATCTTTAGTGAAATCAGTTTCAATAATAGACAACACCGGAAAACGCGTTGTACTTCCAACAGTAGCCTTGAACAACAATGTGCAAGTGAATACAGAAGCTTTGTCTTCAGGCATTTATCACGTGCAAGTGATTACAGCGAAAGGCGCAAGCACTCAACGTTTCGTGAAGTTGTAAAAAAGAAGTTAAAACTCGAAAACAAACCCTTTGTCGCGATACTGCTTAAAGAGTTTCGCGTCGAAGCTGTACAAACTTGAAGGACGGTGACGCACATTTTGCTGAGACTCGTCCAATCGTTTTAAGAATTTCAATCCGTTGATTTTCTTTCTGAAATTTCCCTTATCGAATTCTCTTTGCAAAATCGTTTCGAAAATTGCTTGGAATTCGGTGAGGGTAAATTTTTCTGGAAGAACCTTGCTCCAAAGAGGTTCAGCTACAATAATATCTTTTAAGGCTCTGAAACTTTCATTCAAAATTTCTTTGTGATCGAAAGCTAATTTCGGAATGCGCTTAATGCTATGCCATTTGGTTTGCTTCGCCCATTTCGAAGGAAGAGGATTAATGTCCATAAGTTCAACCAACGCTATATAACCAACGGTGATAACCCTTCCCAAAGGATGACGATTCACCTTACCGAAGGTTTGTACCTGTCGCATGGCCACATCTGATAAGGAAGTTAGATCGTTCAACACACGACGTGCAGAATCGTCGAGGTCTTCATATGGATATACTAAGTCTCCCGGTAATGCCCAATAATCTTGGAAGGGATCTGTTCCTCTTTGAATAAGCAATACTTTCAATTCTCTTTCGTGATAACCGAAAATGACACAATCGACAGAAAATGCCGACTTGAAAAACTCGTCTATTGGAATTGAGTAGATGTCGTCTTGCTCAATTCTTGTCTTTGAAATTTTCTTTGAAATTGCCATTGCACAAATTTGGGCGAAAATAAATGACATTTATTAGGACTTTTTGTAAAAATTACAATTTTTTTTCTAAAAGTGTTTTTGTCTAAAGTACAATTACTATATATTCGTTCCAACCTTAAATTATAATTAACTAAAATGAAAAAGATTTACCTACTCTTTTTGCTCTTAACTTCTGTCTTCGGGGCGAAGGCGTTCAACGTCACCTTCAGCGTAGACATGAATGGAACTGGGCTTTCCAACGTTTCCATTAATGGAACGTTCAATAACTGGTGCGGCTATTGCGCACCAATGACCGATGCCAACTCGGATGGTATTTGGGACATCACACTTCCACTTGGTGCAGGTACCTACGAGTACAAGTTCACTGCAAATTCTGGCGGAACATGGGAAACATTAGCTCCTGGATCTTCTTGCACAGTAACAAACTTTGGTTTTACCAACCGTTCTTTAGCCGTAACTGCGAATACAACATTGCCCACTGTTTGTTGGCAGTCATGTGTATCGTGCAGTCAAGCTCCCGCTAGTTACCCTGTAACTTTCAAGGTAGATATGGCAAACGTTACAGGATTCACTACCCCAACAGTAAACGGTTCTTTCGACGGATGGTGCGGTAACTGTCATCCAATGACAGATGCAAATGCAGATGGAATTTGGGAAACAACTTTATCTCTTCCTGCTGGAACATACGAATACAAATTCGCCTACGACAACTGGGCTGGACAAGAAAACTTAATCGCTGGAAGCAGCTGTACCGTAACGAATTCGGGATACACGAACAGAAGTGTAACTGTTTCTGCTGCGGCAACACTACCAACTGTTTGTTGGGCTTCATGTGTAGCATGTGCACAAGTTCCACCTTCTTACACGGTTACATTCAAGGTAAACATGCAAGGTCAAACCGGATTCACCACTCCTGAAGTAAATGGGACATTCAACAACTGGTGCGGTAACTGTAACCCAATGACAGATGCAAATGCCGACGGAATTTGGGAAACAACGCTTACGCTTCAGGCAGGTACTTACGAATATAAATTCTCTGCAGACGGATGGGGTTCTCAAGAAACTTTGGCTGCTGGATCTTCTTGCACCGTAACCAATGGTGGTTATACCAACCGCTCATTAAACTTAACAGCTAATACCACTCTTGGTGTTGTATGTTGGGGATCTTGCGTGAACTGCGCTCCTCCAACTTACCCAGTAACTTTCAAAGTTGACATGGCCAACCAAACTGGATTTACCACTCCAGAAGTAAACGGAACGTTCAACGGATGGTGCGGTAACTGCAACCCAATGACTGATGCGAATGCAGACGGTGTTTGGGAAACTACCATTAACCTTCCTGTTGGAACTTACGAATACAAATTCTCTGCAGACGGATGGGGTTCTCAAGAAAGCTTAACCGCAGGTTCTTCTTGCACGGTAACAAACAGCGGATACACCAACAGAGCACTAACAGTAGGAACAGCTTCTCAAACACTACCTGTAGTTTGTTGGGGAACCTGCACAGCTTGCTCTGCTCCTACCTACAACGTAACATTTAAAGTTGACATGACTCAAACAACTGGATTCACAACTCCAGAAGTAAACGGTACATTCAACGGATGGTGCGGTAACTGCACACCAATGTCCGATGCGAATGCTGACGGTGTTTGGGAAGTAACGGTTGCCCTTTTGCCAGGAACATACGAATATAAATTCTCTGCCGACGGATGGGGAATTCAAGAAAACTTAACCGCAGGAACTTCTTGTACCGTTACCAACTTCGGCTATACAAACCGTGCATTAACGGTTGGAACAGCAGCTCAAGTCTTAGGAACTGTGTGTTGGAACTCGTGCAGTGCTTGTGTAATAGCAACTCCAGGTTGCACCAACTCAGCAGCAGCAAATTATAACCCTGCTGCGACAGTGAACAACGGATCATGCTTGTTCGCTACAAACTTCAACGTTGACATGACTTGTGCTGGAACATACACCAATGTCTATATTACAGGTCCATGGTGCGGTTGGTGCGGAGCAGATACGTATAACATTCTTACCGATGCAAATGCAGATGGTATCTACAACGTAACTGTAAATCTTCCTGCTGGAAACGTGGAATACAAATACATGGTAGACAACTGGGCTTCACAAGAGAACTTAATTGACGACATGCAAAACGGTGGAACTTGTGCACCAATTACCGATTATGCAAACTATGCAAACAGACAAATTGTAGTTGGAACAACAACCAACGATGTATACGGAAGATGCTCTGCTTGTCTTGCGGGAATCCCAGGATGTATCGATGTTGCAGCTGTAAACTACAATCCAATTGCTACCTACACAGACGGTTCTTGCCTCTATGCAACTACCTTCAACGTGAATATGAGCTGCGCTGGAACTTCATTTACGAATGTGTATGTAACAGGTCCATGGTGCGGATGGTGCGGTGCAGATACCTACAACCACTTAACCGACGCGAACAGCGATGGAATATACACGGTAACAGTAAACCTTGCTGCTGGAAACGTTGAATACAAATACATGGTAGACAACTGGGCTTCTCAAGAGAACTTGGTTGACGATATGCAAAACGGTGGATCTTGCGCACCAGTAACTGACTACGCTAACTACGCAAACCGTCAAAGCCCAACCGGACAAGTGAAAAACGATGTTTACGGAAGATGTTCTGCATGTCCAATTTTAGGATGTACAAATGCAACAGCTTGTAACTACAATTCTGCTGCTAACCAAGACAACGGAACTTGTACATTCGCTACAACTTGGTATTTAGATGCTGACGCAGACGGATATTACGCCTCTTCAACAAGCAGTTGCACCTCTCCTGGTGCTGGATATACGGCAACAGCAGGAACTTCTGGTGATTGCAACGATAACAACGCTTCTGTTCACCCTGGTGTTACAGAGTCGTGCAGTACTGCATATGACGACAACTGTAACGGTCAAATCAACGAAGGTTGCGTTACCATTGCTGGTGACAATCCGTCGAACGCTACTTCAGTTACCACTTCAATTTGGCCAAACTGCTCTGCGAGCAACGGAACATTGGTTGGAGCTGGTGCTTCTTCTTCTGCTCAAACAATCTGTTTAACTGGTGAAGACAAATGGCACCAATTCGTAGCAACCTCTGAGGCGGTAAGTATTGTTGTAAATTCTACCACAAACGATATCGTTATCGAACTTCAAACAGCTGCAGGAGCTTTGGTTGCTCAAGAAAATGCAGTTGCTGGTCTTGGTGGTGAAATCTTGAATCAATCGGGCCTTACAGCTGGACAAGTTTACAAAGTTGGCGTTCGCAACTACAACAGTGCTTTAGGCATTGGTTCTTACACCATCTGTGTGAAAACATTGAAGCGTGGCGGATGCGACTACGGAGCTGGTCCATACACCCTTTGCCAATATTTCAAAGCAGCCTACGCAGGTGCAGGAGTGAATTACACCTATACCTTCACAGGAACATCAGGGCCTGCAGCTGGTAATACATACACTCGCACTCAAAATTCTGATATTTGCGTGTTGAGCAATGTAACCCCAACGCTTCCTTACGGTTCAACATTCAACTTGCTTATTTCAAACACTTACACCATTACAGATGCAGCTGGAACTTCCGAAACAATTACAGTTTCTGCTTTATCGCCTTGCGCTGTAACAACAAGTGCACAACCAGTAACCGCGCTGAAAGCTGCAGATCAATGTACTGCTGGACAAAAATTCAGAGGAGCAATTGTTTACTCTTTACCATGGGTTTGCGGTGCCACCAATTGGAGATGGAAATTCCAAGAGTTAGACGCATCTGGAAACCCAGTAGGATTGCCTATTGAAGTTAACCGTAACTCGGCAACCAATGCTATTTCTTTAGGAACAATTGCACAGCTTCAATATGGAAAAACATATGCTGTTCAAACTGCACCAATTTTATCCTACACTGGAACAAACTACGCATACGGTCCTGCTTACAACATGTGTATCATAGGCACTGCAGGTATGACTGCAGGTGATTCACAAGAGGCCGCACAAGGTTCTACCAAAGCTTCTTCGCAAGATGTTGCTCAAGGAATGGAGTTGAATATTTATCCAAACCCATCTAATGGAAACAACATTCAGCTGATGCTTTCTGGAATTGATACGCAAGTGGTTCAAGTTCGTATACTTGACGCTATGGGTAAACAAATCTGGGCAAACAAATACAATTCATTGGAGCTAAACAACACCTCAATTGAGTTGACACAATCGCTTTCAGATGGACTTTATTTCCTTCAAATTGTTTCCGGTAACGAGACAATTTCACAACGCTTTTTAGTTAGAAAGTAAGTTAGTTCTGTAGTTTGAAAAGATTAGGGGGCTTCGGCCCCCTTATTTTTTGAATAGCTTTTTGTAAAAGCAACAATTAGTCTATATTAGCGGAACTTAAATTCAAACTTATGTTTAAAAAATTACTCGCTCTTATTGTCATTTCTTTAGGAATGTTCACAAGTGCTATGGCATTCAATGTTACTTTCAAAGTAGACTTGAACGGCAGTGGACTTTCAAACGCTTCGCTCAACGGAACGTTTAATAACTGGTGTGGCTATTGCGCACCAATGTCAGATGCCAACGCTGACGGGATATGGGAAATTACTATCCCCCTCGCAGCAGGCACTTATGAATACAAATTCACTGCCGGATCCGGCGCAACATGGGAAACATTAGCTCCTAACACTTCATGCACAGTAACCAATTTCGGTTTTACAAATCGCTCTTTGGTTGTTGCAGCAGATGCTACGCTTCCAACTGTATGTTTTGGATCATGTCTAGCGTGCAGTCAAGCGCCAGCGAATTTCCCAGTAACGTTTCAAGTTGATATGTCTTTCACAGGCGGATTTACAACTCCAACTGTAAACGGGTCATTCGACGGATGGTGTGGAAACTGTCACCCTATGACTGATGCCAATGGTGACGGAATTTGGGAAACAACCTTAAACCTTCCTGCTGGAAACTACGAATACAAATTCGCATATGACAACTGGGCAGGACAAGAAAGCCTTACTCCTGGAACTTCATGCACCATGACTACCGGTGCATATACCAATCGCACGTTAGCTGTTTCTGCTGCTAGCACACTTCCTGTAGTTTGTTGGGGAAGTTGTTCAGCATGCGCTGCACCTCCTGTATTTGTTACTTTTCAAGTTGATATGTCGAATGTAACCGGATTTACTACTCCTGAGTTAAACGGGACATTTAACGGATGGTGCGGAAACTGCGCTCAAATGACTAATGTTGGAAATGGAATTTGGGAAATCATGCTATCGCTTTCAGCTGGAACATACGAGTACAAATTCTCTTATGACAACTGGGCGGGACAAGAGTCTCTAACAGACGGATCTTCATGCACAATCACTACAAACGGCTATACCAACCGTACAATTACAGTGGGTTC
>CALCNZ010000377.1 GCA_937897625.1 uncultured Flavobacteriales bacterium | reverse complement strand
TTCATGGCAGAAGTGATTTGCATGGTTGAGTTAACCGATACAATACGCATTCTGATTTCTTTCAAATTCGCCATGTCCTTCTTTTCGCTTTACAATTAGTTGTATCTCGCTGAAATATCTTTTGCTACTGCTTCCAATACTGTTGTTACTGAATCGTCGATTTTACCGTTACGAATAGCAGTTAGAGTATCGTTGTGATTCATTTCAAGACTGTTCAAAAAGTCGTCTTGGAATTCACGAACTTTTTCAACCGGAACGCGAGACAACAATCCTTTCGTTCCGCAATAGATAATAGCAACTTGCTTCTCTACGGTCATTGGACTGTTTTGTCCTTGTTTCAATATTTCAACGTTACGCTTACCTTTTTCAAGAACCGATTTCGTTACCTCATCTAAATCTGACCCGAACTTCGCGAAAGCCTCAAGCTCTCGGTATTGTGCTTGGTCAAGTTTCAAGGTACCCGACACCTTCTTCATAGACTTAATCTGTGCAGATCCACCTACGCGGCTTACAGAGATACCTACGTTAATTGCAGGACGTACACCTGAGTTGAATAAGTTCGACTCAAGGAAGATTTGTCCGTCTGTAATCGAAATTACGTTGGTTGGGATATACGCCGAAACGTCACCCGCTTGTGTTTCAATAATTGGAAGGGCTGTTAACGAACCACCACCTTTCACAATGCTCTTCAAGCTTGCAGGTAGGTCGTTCATGTTTTCAGCAACACTTTGAGTAGCGTTTACTTTCGCAGCACGCTCTAGAAGACGGCTATGCAAGTAGAATACGTCTCCAGGATATGCCTCACGTCCGGGTGGGCGACGAAGCAACAAAGATACCTCACGGTATGCAACCGCTTGTTTAGACAAATCATCATAAACAATCAATGCTGGACGACCGGTATCGCGAAAAAACTCTCCAATTGCACAACCTGCGAAAGGTGCGTAGAATTGAAGTGGTGCAGGGTCTGAAGCTGTTGCAGCAACAACCACTGTATAGGCCATGGCACCCGCATCTTGTAAAGTCTTTACAGTACCTGCGATGGTAGAACCTTTTTGTCCGCAAGCAACATAAATACAGAATACAGACTCACCTTTATCGTAAAATTCTTTTTGGTTAATGATGGTGTCAATCGCAACAGTTGTTTTACCTGTTTGACGGTCACCAATGATCAACTCACGTTGTCCACGTCCAATTGGAATCATCGCATCAATTGCTTTGATACCCGTTTGAAGTGGTTCGTTTACTGGTTGACGGTAAATAACCCCTGGAGCTTTACGCTCAAGTGGCATTTCATACAACTCGCCTGTAATAGGACCATTTCCATCGATAGGCTCACCCAGTGTGTTTACAACACGACCAAGCATTCCTTCTCCGGCCTTGATAGAAGCAATAGTTCCTGTGCGCTTTACGCTAGCACCTTCTTTCAATTCTCCAGAAGGACCTAACAATACAGCACCCACGTTATCTTCTTCAAGGTTTAGGGCAATACCTTGAACGCCATTTTCAAATTCAATCAACTCTCCTGATTGAACATTTGAAAGACCGTAAATACGCGCAATACCATCTCCAACTTGAAGAACGGTACCTACCTCTTGCAATTCAGTCTCGGTCTTTAGACCAGCTAACTGTTCTCTAAGGATTGCTGAAATCTCCGCAGGTTTAATGTCTGCCATAACAAATAGTTTTTAATCCCATTATAACGCTGGGACGAACGGGTTTTTTGAAAAATCTTTTTTAACTTTTTTCAGTTTACCTGAAACCGATGCATTGTATTCCTTTCCGTTTACACGAAGAATAAATCCACCTATTAAATCTGAATCAACTTTTTCAGTAATTTCAACTTCACCACCACAAATACTTTTCGCAACCTTGGTAACCTCGGCACGAAGCGCATCATCGGCAGGAACCGCTGAGATTAACTCCACATCAAAAATATTTCTTCCTGCCTTTACTTGCTGAACAAACGATTGAGCAATTTCGCCCAATTCACCCTCACGCCCTTTGCTTACGATTAATTCGATAAACGTTTGCGAGGTCTTATTCAATTCAGTAAAAACTGAAAACAAAACTTTTAGTTTTTTATCTCCGCTAATTACTGGACTAGCTAACATAACTTGCAAGTCTCTAGACGCACGAATGCTACTTGCTAAATGCAACATGTCTTTCAACAAGACATCTGTCTCTCCTCGCTCTGCAGCAAGGCTAATCAATGATTTCGCGTAACGCGATGACAGGCGAATGTTTGACATATCAGTTAGCTCCGAATTCCTTAATTAACGAATGATTCAACGCTTTTTGCTTTTGCTCTTCAGTTAACGAATCTTTCAAAAGCACTTCAGCCAATTGAACTGAAAGGTCTGCCACCTGATTTTTCAAATCGGTGATAGCCGCTTGCTTTTGGCTTTCGATTTCAGCCTGAGCTTTAGCAATAATGCGATTTGCCTCTTCTTGCGAACGACCCACAGCATCGTTACGCATTTTGTCCGACATAGCCTTTGCTTCGCTCAAGATACGATCACGTTCGTTACGAGCTTCACGAAGAAGATCTTCGTTACTCGCCTGCAAACGGCTCATTTCTTCCTTAGCAAGATCTGCCTGACGCAACGCATTAGCGATACCCTCCTCACGGTCCTTTAACGAACTCATGATAGGTCCCCATGCCATTCTTTTCATTATGACAAGCACGCACAAGAAAGCAACCGAGGCCCAAAATACGGTACCTACGGATACACTAAGTAATCCTTCCATTGGATATATGTGTGTTTAGCGCAAAGCGCCTATGATTAACCTAAAGCTACTAACAAGCAAACGATAACAGCGAAAAGAGCTACCCCTTCTACCAACGCTGCTGCTACGATCATGTTTGAACGCATATCGCCAGCTGCTTCTGGTTGACGAGCCATTCCTTCTAGTGCTGAACCACCGATTCTACCTACACCGATACCAGCACCAATAGCTGCGATACCTGCTCCGATTCCGGCCAAACCTTGGCCCATGCCTGCTTCCATTAAGAGATTTACAAATTCCATGTTATTTATTTTTTGAGTTGAGAATTTACTATTTAGTGTGCGTGTTGAATTTCATGTTCGTGCTCATGCTCGTGGTGATGGTCTTGCGTTGCATCGCCAAAATAAAGAGCCGCTAACAAAGTGAAAACGTATGCCTGAAGAAATGCAACCAACAATTCCAAGCAATACATAAAGGCCATAAACAAAACAGATCCTACACCAACGCCGTAACCAGCAACTGGACTCTGTTGTCCAAACATAAGTGCTAATCCTACGAACGCAAGAATAATAATGTGTCCAGCAGTAATGTTTGCAGTTAAACGAATCATTAATACACAAGGCTTAATGAAAATACTCATGAATTCAATTGGAACAAGAATCACTTTTACAAAACCAGGTACCCCTGGAGGCCAGAAAATGTGACCCCAGTAATGTTTGTTCCCACTTACACTTGTAATGATGAATACGATTGCAGCCAATACAAGAGTAATACTCAATGTTCCTGTGATGTTGAAGCCTCCTAAAAATGGGATAAGACCTAACATGTTACACATCCAAATAAAGAAGAAAACCGTCAATAAAAATGGAGTGTACTGTGCCGCTTTCTTTTTTCCCAAACTAGGCAATGCAATATCGTCGCGAACAAACAAGATGAAAGGCTCAATCATGTTTTGGAACCCAGACGGCGCTTTACCTACATTACGCTTGTACTTGTTAGCCACTGAGCGGAAAAGAATAATCATGAACACAATCACCAACATCATTCCGAAGACTGACTTCGTAATTGAAAAGTCCATTACTTTATGTCCATGCGCATCGTGAGAAGCATTCTCACCAACGAATTCAATCATCTCGTGATGATTGCGGTATCCTTTGTAATCGTGATAATCCAATTCACCGTGTTCATTCACCGAATAAAAATTACTAGATGAAAAAACATCCAGATGACCTTCATGAAGAATAATAATTGGAAGGGGAATGTATAAACTTCCTCCAAGGTGAATTTGATGGGCATCTGAAATGTGATGCATAATCATTTCACCAATCTTGAACTCTTCCTTCGCGTGGGTTGTATCCTGCACTGAATGAGCTTGAGCTTCTGCACCTTCATGCGCACTTGCTTCAGCAGGCGCCGATTGTTCAACCGATACTTGATCGTGAGCAACTGGTTCAGAGTTATGCCCTTCATGCTGCGCAAACGCTGATGAAGTCATTCCTAAGAATCCTATAATAAAAAGAAATTGATATATTCTCACCATCACATACCCGTTTTTGGCGGTGCAAAAGTAATCAACACAAAGCATGTATGAAATTTTTTCTGCAGAAACTTTTCGAATACTTATTTTATCTTGAGCAAAGCACGGGTTAGAATTACTGTTACTCCCAAATAAATAAAGAAAGTTCCCAATGCCAACGGGGCCTTTGAGGCGGGGTACAACACAATGAATATGGCTACAACCGCCGCCGTGAAAAGCAATTTTATTGTAACCGTTGACATGAAAGCATTGACAAATCGGGTTGGCGATTTTTCAACGGCACCTTTAACCCAACTGAACATAAAGACATTTAAAATGGCGAATACTACCGGAACAATCATAAATGTGAGTGGAATAGCCCACTTAAAACTTGAAAAGTAGATTACGCTCATGCACAAAAGCGCAAACACAACATTCGGAAAAATAAATCGATTCATTTTTTTGATACGCTTCGAATAACCACAATTAATGAAATAGCCAGACCTAAAACTGAAAAAACCAATGTTAGCATTGGCTTTTCATTTTGAATATAAGCATCTAATTTTCTACCTGCCCACACTCCTAAACCTATGGTTAAAGCCATTTGCGTGGCCAAGGAAGTGTATTTTAATACAGAAGAATTAATACGAATTATTTTGAATTCGGAGTTGATGAATTACCCGGTGTTGGAGCACCAGAGGTAGCAGGCTTCGTTGCGTCTTTAGGCTTTTGACCCATTGAACAAGCTCCTGAAAATGCCGCACCAGGCTCAATAGCCAATTTATCTGTGAAAATATCACCTTCAACACGCGCAGTACTCTTTAATGAAAGCAATTGCTGAACATTCAGTTTACCCTTCACAAATCCTTCAATTTCTGCATTCTGACAAATTACATTTCCATCGATTTTACCCGTTGGACCTATTACTAAACGTCCCTTGGTTCCTATGTTTCCAGTAAAAACACCGTCGATACGTATGTTGCTCTCGCAACGGATTTCTCCTTCTATAACTGTTCCTTCAACAATTCTGTTGATTGCATTTTCAGAAGATGATTCTGATGGTCTTGCAGATGTGTTTCCTTTTGATAACATAGTTCAATAGTTTTTAGTGAAAAACTCCAAATAACCTTTAAAGTCTTTAGAGCGAAATAGTTCTAGGTAATTCTGTTTAGTAATAATGAATTTATCGCTTTTAACTAAATCCAATTCAAGAATCAGATCTTTGTCACCAACAAAAGTAGTAAAATAATCTTGTGCATCTTTCAAATTAGCAAACGACTTCACTAAAATGAAAGTCTGATCGGTATTGAACATGGTGTTACTAACCTTGTAATCGAATCCAGAAAAATAGGTCTTTGTAAAATCTGAAACCGCCGCCTTGGCCTGATTTAACTTTACTGTTTTCAAATCAACAACAGAGACTACATAATGCTCAGTGGCATCTGATTTAACGTAATTCGAAGCAGAACTTGTATTGGCTGGTTTGGCCGGTGCTTTTGATGTGAGTTGATTCAACATTTCACCGGCTTGAGTAGCCATTTCCGTATTTGGACAACCCGTTACTACCGCATTCAATTCCGCCTCACAATTCTCTCTTATTCCGAATGCCACTTCTGTTTTTCCTAGACAAATAGCCTTTAACATGTGATACTGGCAAATCAAATGATTGTTCGGACGTTCTGTAATTGCTTTCGTGCAAGTTGTTACGGCATCATAAGTATGATTGGTAACATATTGGTTGTATGCTTTGGTGTAGTTCTTTTCTTCTTCCTCTTTGCGCATTTGTTCTGCGTTCATGTAATTGGGATTGTCAACCAACAACGCCCAATCTGTATTGGGGTATTTCGACTTGATTTGATTTCCCCAAAAAACAGAACTGCAATTGGCGCAAAATGGATTCTGTGTATAACCTTCTTCCTTTTCTTTCCCTAACCAACTTCTATACATTTGATAATAGGCCATTGGATGAAAACCACCTTCCTCACATTTGGAAATCATTTTTTCCCAAGCGGTCATTGCGCTTTCCATGTCTTCCAACTTCTCTTTGTACAACAACCCTGACAAATAATATGCTTCAGCCAAGGCCATTTTCATATCAGCGATAGACTTGCTGTTGCCACAGGGTAAATTCGCTCGAAGATCATCAATACTCGGAACCTTATACTTCGGATCATCTGAACTGCTGCTGTCTATTGCTGCAGCTTCCACAATACTTTCATCCCGTTCGCCAATCATTAATCCTACTAAGCTTTGATTGCGCCAGTTATCTTTTAGCGGACGTCCCGACCAAACATCATCGAAAATGTTTTTCCCTCTTTTCAATAAATCTTGATTGTATATCCAGAATGTTCCATTAATCTCCTCTCCCTTCAAAGCTGCCAAACGCTCTTCTTCATCTTTACGTTTCTTGTCGGCCATTTCGGCTTCTAATTTCTCGTGAACTGAAGTCAAAGTCTTTTCAATTTCAGAGGCTGGTTTTTCACACAAAGAGATTAAGCTGTCTTTCTCAGAAATTGTGTTCAGATAACCCACCAATTCATTTAAGCTCAGTGCTCTTGCTTTTATTTCTTTGTATCGGAAATGGTCTGTCGCAAGGTTATGATAAGCGCTGTCGTAACTCACTTGTGCTTGCGGATACTGCTTCTGCGCAAAATACAAATCTCCTAACGTTATGAAAATTTTCAGACGCTTACTCTTGTTATTCTTGTTGAATTTCAAAGCCTTTTCAAAATACTCAACAGCTTCTTTTCTCTTTTCCAATTCCAAGGTTACAGTTCCAAGAGCATAATAAATAACGTCTTTGTAAGATTCGTTCTTCAAATCTTCAAGCATTACTAAGAGCTCCTTCTGGGCATCTTCATAATTACGCGAAATCTTTGTGTTGGTCAGCAACATTTGTAGCTTCGACTGAAACTCGAGCTCATAGGGAGGTTTCAATTTTATTACTTTCTGAAATGCCACCTTCGCGTCTCCCGACCGCTCTGCCCGATCATACAATTGACCCAAAATAAATTGAGGGACAATTCGGTCCGTCTTTTTCTTTATTAAAGCCAGCCCTTTTTCCAAAGGATCAATGGCCTCTGAATACTGCCCTTGAACCAAGAAAAATTCCGCCTTCACTAAAAACAAATCACGAGCTATATCATTCGGTAAATCTTCGTAACCGTCTGCCTTCTGCAACAATTGCTTGGCTTTAGAATAATCGCCTTCTAAAAAATAAGAGCGTGCCGCCCAAATGTAGGCGCGCAATTGCACGGCCTCTGCTGAATACTTATTCGAAATAAAATTGAATGTCTCCTGCGCTTTGTAATATTCTCCTTTATACAAATTCGCTTGGCCAATGACATGGTAGTTATCGTCCATCCACTTGTTGTACTCGGGCCACTTCATATCCTTTTTAGATTCGGCCACAAGCGTGTGTCGCTTAACTACTTTTCCGCATTTTTTTATGGCTTTATCCAAGTCTGGAATCAATTCTTTCTTTTGCGAAACAGTGCCGTAGCTGTATAACGGAATTACTTCATCGTAGTCGTCTTTTCTTCCTGTAGCCAAAGTAAGTTGTGATTTCTTCACCAATTCATTCGCATTGAAGTAACCGTTGTATCGACCCAAGGTGTTGTGGTAAATTCGATAAGCAACACCGTCTTCTTTTGTGGAACAACTCACGAGCACCTGCGATAAAAACACAACACCCCCAAAGAAAAAAAGAAGACGCGAAAGAGCGAGCTTTCTTGACTGATTTTTATGAGGGTTGAAATTCTGTTTTTTCTGCATGCGCATTTCCTAACGAGAGAAAGCGAATTTATTGCATTTCCCTTTACATTCATTCATTCTTCTTACTTTTATGCCCGCGATGGAAAGGAAAAAGAAAAGAAAGAAAATTCTCAAAAAGCTGAAGAAACCCTTCCGCTTAATTGTTCTGAATGAAAATTCTTTTGAAGAGCGCTTCTCCTACAGCCTTACTCCCATGAACGTTATAGTCATGTTCGGCGGATTCCTTGTTGTGTTTTCTTTACTCTTCTATTCCCTCATAGCCTTTACACCGCTTCGCACCATTCTTATTCCAGACTTCTCTTCTTATGAGTCAAGAGCCGATGCCCGTAAAGCAAGACTGATGGCTGATTCACTGAATTCCGTAATGAAAAGTCAGGAACATTACTTCACAGATTTGAAGATTATCTTATCCGGAGGAAAACCTGTTTCCACTATTCCAGATAGCGTTCCGAAAGGCTCTGAAAGTGTTGACTTAACCTACGCAATAAGCGATGTAGATCAAGCCGTGCGCGAAGAACTCGATCATGCCAGTAAAGTTTTTGTCACGCAGACTGGAAAAATTCCAGAAGCTGGCTATCTACTTTTCCCTCCCGTTGCTGGAATAATTAGCTCGAATTTCGAACCGCAATTCGGGAAGAAAGGGGTTTATTGGACTTCCGTGAAAAATGAAGCTGTGAAATCTGTGTTAGATGGAACCATTATCTCTTCGAGCTATACCGTAAGTGATGGAAACACGGTACTTATTCAACATCCAAACAACATGGTTTCGGCTTACAAAAATTTAGCTGTGCTGTTGAAGCAAAACGGAGAATCTGTAAAAGCTGGAGAGGGAATTGGTTGGGTGAGCGAAAACGCTAACGGACAAGGTCAATTCTATTTTGAAATTTGGAAGAACAGCGTTCCAGTAGACCCGAAGACTTACTACGCGAATTAAACGCGAACCATTTCTCCGAACACGTTCACTCGTGCATTCAATTTGTCTTCTGTAACTTTTAATAAAGCATCTGGACCGAAATCCTCACATGTAAACGAAGCCATGGCTGAACCCGTCACAATCGCTTTTTTCATTGCGGTAAAGCTCGTGTCATTCATCTTAGCTAAATAACCTATGAATCCTCCTGCGAACGAATCGCCTGCGCCAGTCGGATCAACAACTTCATCTAACAACATCGCTGGTGCAAAGAATACTTCGTCTTGACTGAACAACAACGCACCGTGCTCGCCCTTCTTAATAATCAAGGCCTTTGGACCAAGCGTTAAAATCTTTGCAGCCGCCTTCTTCAATGAACGCTCTCCAGTATACTGACGAGCTTCTTCGTCGTTAATGGTAACGACATCTACCATTCCGAAAACTTTATCTAGATCTTCACGAGCCACATCCATCCAAAAGTTCATGGTATCTAAAACCACCAACTTCGGACGCTTATTCATTTGATTCAACACTGCTATTTGAACGGCAGGAACCAAGTTTCCCAACATCACGTATTCCGCGTCTCTGTAGTTTTCTGGAAGATTCGGCTCGAACGTCGCCAACACATTTAAGTCTGTTGCCAACGTATCGCGTGAGTTCATATCCATGTGGTACTTTCCAGACCAATGAAAAGATTTTTCTCCTTCCTTAATTTGAAGTCCCGCCAAATCTACCCCTCGCGATTTCAATTCATTCATGAAGGCTTCTGGGAAATCGTCACCAACAACACTTACAACGCCGCAATCGCCATTCAAATAAGCCGCAGCCATAGAGATGTAAGTGGCAGCGCCACCAATAACTTTTTCGCGCGATTCAAACGGAGTAGCAATGCTATCAAATGCAACAGTTCCAACAGTAATTAACTTCATAATTCAATTTTTTTATTTCAAAAAAAAACCGCCCAAAAATACATTTGAGCGGTTGTTCAATATGGTGAACGCTATTATAAGCGAACGATTCCTTTGTGACGACGTTCGTCAGAAACAGTCAATTTTTTACGCCCTTTTCTTCTACGAGATGAAAGAACCAAACGGCCTTTAGCTGTAGACATGCGTTTGCGGAAACCGTGTTTGTTTCTGCGTTTTGTATTCGATGGTTGATAAGTACGTTTCATAATTTCTTGTTGTTAAATTTCCAACGGGCGACAAATATACAAATAATTTTTAGTTCTCCAACTTTTTTACAACAATTGAAAGTTCATTCAATTGTAAATCGCTAATTTCTGAGGGCGCATCAATCATTACATCGCGCCCACTGTTGTTTTTCGGGAAAGCAATGAAGTCACGAATTCCTTCGCTGCCGCCGAATAGCGAGCACAAACGATCGAATCCGAATGCCAATCCACCGTGCGGCGGAGCCCCGTATTCAAAGGCGTTCAGCAAGAATCCGAATTGTGCTTGCGCCTCCTCTTTCGTGAATCCCAACAAGTCAAACATGCGCGCTTGCACATTTCGATCGTGAATACGAATCGATCCTCCGCCAATTTCAACACCATTCAACACGAAATCATAAGCATTCGCATTTACGGCACCTGGGTCTGTATCTAACAAATGAATTTGATCGGGCTTCGGTGATGTAAACGGATGGTGCATGGCGAAGTATCTTCCTTCCTCTTCGTTGAATTCCAGCAACGGGAAATCCATGACCCACAAAGGCGCAAAGACTTCCGGATTGCGCAATCCCAATCTTCCTCCCATTAACAAACGCAATTCATTCAATTGCTTTCGGGTTGAATTCAATTCACCTGACAACACCAATATCAAATCACCTGGCTTCGTCTCGCAACGCGCGCCCCATGCAGCTAGAGCTTCTCCGTCGAAAAACTTATCTACCGAAGACTTGAAACTTCCATCTTCATTACAACGCACGTAGATCAATCCTTTCGCGCCAATTTGTGGACGCTTCATCCATTCCGTTAACTCATCTAACTGAGCACGCGTGTAACTCGCGCAACCAGGCACGTTAATCGCCAACACCGCTTGCGCGCTGTCGAACACACCAAACCCCTTTCCTTGACCCAAATCTGTTAGGTCTTTGAATGTCATTCCAAAACGAATGTCAGGCTTATCACTTCCATATAAACGCATGGCTTCTGAATACAGCATGCGCGGAACCTCAGGAATATCAACGTTCTTGACCGCTTTAAATAAATGACGAATCAATCCTTCGAACGTGTTCAAAATATCTTCTTGCTCAACAAACGACATTTCACAGTCGATCTGCGTGAACTCAGGTTGACGATCTGCGCGCAAATCTTCGTCGCGGAAACAACGTACAATCTGGTAATAACGATCGTAACCACTTACCATCAAGAGTTGCTTGAAGGTTTGCGGCGATTGCGGCAAGGCGTAAAATTGTCCAGGATTCATGCGGCTTGGAACCACAAAATCACGCGCACCTTCCGGCGTCGATTTTATTAAATAAGGCGTTTCAATTTCTAAAAACTCAAGACTATCTAAATACTTGCGCGTCTCTATTCCAAGCTTGTGACGTAGCATTAAATTCTGCTTCAACGGATTTCTTCTCAAGTCTAAGAAGCGCACTGCATGCGCAAATCATCTCCTCCATCGCTATCGTCTTCAATGGTGAAAGGCGGAGTTAACGAGGCATTCAAGACTTTACATCCCGTAGCTTCAATCTCAATTTCACCCGTAAGCATGTTCGCATTTTTCGAATAACGCTCTACCACTTTCCCTTCCACCTGAACCACAAATTCTCTTCCCCATTTGCGCGCTTCTTCGCACAAAGCAGCGTTGGTATCCATGTTGAAAGCCAGCTGCGTAAGACCATAACGATCGCGCAAATCCACGAATGTCATTCCACCCAAATCACGCGAGCGCTGCACCCAACCGGCAAGCACCACTTCTTTTCCTACATCTGAAATTCTTAATTCACCACACGTTGCAGAACGATACATACTGAATAATTTTTTGCGAAGATACTAATTTGAAAAGGTCTCTATGACCCATTTGTTGAAGGCTTTTGGGTTTTGCATATTTAGGATGTGACCCGTTTTAGGATACACAAACACGCGATCCTCAGGAATCTGATACTTCTGCTTCAAGCATTTGGCGGTAGATAATGGAATTATTTTATCGTTTTCGCCCCACACCAAATACATCGGGCACTTCCATTGAAAGTTGTGATTGTTCAATTCCGCTTCGTGATTATTCAAATATTCCAAGAGTTCAATTTTCTCATTTCTATTTGCGCCAAAATGTTCTTTCGCAACTTGCTTCAAAATGAAATTAGGGACAAACACAGGTTTCTCCAGAGAGGCTAGCTTCCGCAATTGTCTCCCTGTTGTAGGGTTCAACAATGCAATGGCATTTGGGAAACCATGCGATTGCGCTACACTATCAGTGAACGATTTGTTAAAGCATCCGCTTAATCCATCTAAACATACATATGCACTCACACTTTCGGGATATTTTTCGGCGAATCGTGCCCCTACCAATCCACCGTATGAACTGCCAATGACAACGAACTTTTGGTTGGCCAATTCATGATTTCCAGATGATTTCGAACAATATTGAACTAGATCAAGCACCAAATCCACTTGCATTTCAACACTATAATCAGACTGGAAATAAGTGCTACCGTGATAATTTAAATCAGGAGCAATAATATTGAAATGCTTCGACAACTCTTCCACGTTTGCACTCCATTGCGCATAAGAACTTCCCTGATAACCATGAATAAGCAAAAGATTTTTTTTCTTAGGATCAATTGTATTCGTTACCGAAACAGACTTCTTATTCTTGTTTGGGAATACCTCTACGTACTGAGTCATTCCTGCACTAGTAAGTTGCTTCATCTGCTTGAGAGCATAGTTCTGATAAAGGTTACAAGAAGAAAATATGCTCGCTAACAGAACGAAAATCACCGTTTTTTTCATAAAGTCAAAACTACTCAATTCTGAATTTGTTTTGATAAGCCCGACGAATGAATTACTTTCGTTTCACAAATTTTGCTATGAACAAGTTATCGTTTCCGTTTACGAAAATCAATGCCTACATCATCCTTGGCGGATTGGTTGTTGTGCTTTTAGGATATATTCTTATGAGTGGTGGTGGTTCTGCCGACCCAAACACGTTCAACGCGGAAGAACTTTTTAGTGCACGTCGCATTACCGTTGCGCCAATGGTTGTCCTTCTCGGATACCTTACTATTGGGGTTGGAATTATGTATCGCGGGAAGAAAAACCAATCTTCAGAGATCGAGAAGCATTGAGCATTCTTCAAACCATACTACTCGCTATTGTTGAAGGGTTAACCGAATTCCTTCCTATTTCGAGCACCGGACATATGATGATCGTTCAGAAAATCATGAATGTTCCGTCTTCAGATTTCACCAAAGCTTTTATCGTTTGCATACAACTCGGAGCCATTCTGAGTGTGGTTGTTTTATACTGGAAGCGATTCTTTCAATCGTTTGAATTCTATTTCAAACTCGTTGTTGCCTTTATTCCTGCAGCAGTTTTCGGATTTCTTTTTTCAGATAAAATCGATGCGCTTTTAGAAAATGTTTTAAACGTTGGAATTGCATTGCTCATCGGTGGAATTATTTTTCTCTTCATTGAAAAACTTATTCGCGAGCGTTCTTTGCGTGAACCCAGTTACAAGAGTGCGTTCGTGATTGGACTATTCCAATGCATTGCCATGGTTCCTGGTGTGTCTCGCTCTGCAGCCACTGTCATTGGCGGATTAACGCAAGGGCTGAACAAAAAAGCAGCTGCGGAATTTTCTTTTTTCTTGGCGGTTCCAACTATGCTTGGTGCTACAGTTTTCAAGTTGAAAGATGCGTACGAAGAAGTGCCTAATTTTTTCAATTCTGAAAACATTAAACTACTTGCAATTGGAAATGCCGTTGCGTTTATCGTGGGACTTATTGCCATTAAAACTTTCGTTGCATTGTTGACCAAATATGGATTGAAGCCATTTGGTTACTATCGAATTGTTCTTGGTGCAATAATTATTGCGCTCTATTTCGGAGGTGTTTCTTTAACACTTTAAGACAATAACGACTTCAAGTCGTTCGCGATTTCTTCTTGATTCCAAGATGAAACTTTATGAATGTTTCGAACACCAGCGGCCTTCAAAGCATTCGCTGTAGCCGTTCCATAGGCCACACAATTCATTCCAACCAAATCATTTTTCACCTGCGCCGCATACACGTTTGATGGCGAAGAAAACAAGTACAACTGCGCTTCAGGTAGTAGTAGTTCTAAGCGTTCTTTTTTGTAGGTGGAAATAATTTCAATTTGCTCTTCATCGAAGAGATTCGCTGTTGAATTGAGACTGTCTAAAGCGGAAGGAAAGAGCACCCGCTCCTTTCCTACCAAGTGGAAAAACATTCGTGCAATTTCCTCAGTGCTTGTTCCTTCGCCCACAAAATCGCATTCGAAAGGCACGGCTGAAGCCGTAGCTGGGCCAATAGCCGCAAACTTCGCATTCACATTTTTTGCTTCTTGAAAAAATGAACGAGCTCCGTTCGACGAAGAAAAAAACACCCAATCGAATTCTTTTTTTATGTGGAAGGGAAGAAATTCAACGTTGATCAAAGATTGACAATTTGAAGTGTAATTCGAGTTCTTCAAAGACGTCACAAGTTCATGCGCATCAGATTCACTTCGACTTATAAAAACATCTATCATGCCGACTGAATAAGACCCAGTAAATGATCAATGATTTGCTGAGGATCTTCGTTTCGCATGCTGAAGTAGGATACTTCGTCGTTCACGGTTTTGGCGAAAGCCACATGACAAACATAAGTGTCTCCATCTTTTACGGCATGAGCGCCTAACGGCAATTGACAACCGCCATTCATTCTACGAAGAATCTCTCTTTCAATGAATACACATTCAACAGTTGACTCGTGATTCAAGTGATTCAAAATAGAAAGAATTTCTTGATCACCTTCGCGACATTGCAGCGCCAATGCACCTTGCGCGGGAGCAGGCACGAATTGTTGCGACGGTAAAATTTCAACATGAAACTCAGAAAGATCTATTTGCAAACGCTCCACTCCCGCGCGAGCAAGAAGAATTGCATCGTATTGCTTCTCTCTTAATTTTTGAATGCGTGTTGGAACATTTCCGCGCAAATCTTTCACTTCGGTATTTGGACAGTGAAACGCGAGTTGAACTTTTCTTCTTACGGAAGAGGTTCCTACTGTTGCATTTTCTTTCAAACCGAATGTTCGTTCGGTTGCAACTGACTCTTTGTTAATTAACAAAATGTCCTCAACATTAGCACGAACTGGAACACTTGCTATAACAAGTCCTGCTGGAGGTGTTGTCTCTAAATCTTTATGTGAATGAACGGCTAAATCAACACTTTTCGAAAGCAAGGCATCTTCAATTTCTTTGGTGAAGAAACCCTTTCCTTCCATCTTGTCAAAGCTCAAATGTTGAATTTGATCTCCGCGTGTTTTAATAATTTTCAATTCAACTTTGAAACCCAAATTCTCCAAAGCATCTTTGGTGTAATTCGCTTGCCAAAGCGCGAGATCGCTTCCACGCGTTCCAATGACTATTGTTCTATCCAAGGGATTTAATGTTTTTGTACTTCGTCCAAAAGTACTGATTTCGCTAGCTTCATGGGAACTGATATATATTTCTTTTCCATGTAACCAATAATCTTGTCTACCAATTCACGGTCGTGTTCAGACAGCCCGGCAAGCTCTTTCGAAAAGACGCTTTCGACAGCAGTCTGGCGAATCTCTTTGATAACATTCGGGATCTCGCTCATTGCTCGTGTTATGGAACGCTCTTGAACGAGTTTTTTGAATTCATTTTTACCTCGCTCAATAATTGCAATGCAATCGGTCAATGCTTCTTCACGGTATGAAATGTTCTTTTGAACTTCTCGCTGAACAGCAAGCATATCAATGAAATTAACGTCCTCTTCTTGCGAAATTTCAAAATCGACATTCGCTGGTAATGCCAAATCAATAATTGTTCTGTGCTTTTTCGAGTGGCACAATTGTCTGTACAATTCCTTGTTCACTACCACTTCTGTTGAACCTGTGCAAACCACCAACGCATCGAAATCTGATTGGTCGTTTATCAATTCCGTCAATGACAGAGCTTCCGTTTGGAAGGACTTCGCAATACCCTTCGCGTTTTCTGGGGTTCTATTGTAGACATTGACTTTCGAATATCCATTTTCAGCAAGAAACTTAGCGAAATTGGTTATTATTTGTCCGGCACCAACTAAAACAATTTTCGTATTTAAATCGGGATGCTTTTCATGAAATAATTTCCATGCGATGGAAACAATTGACACAGGTTTTTTCGAAAGATTGGTGTGCGTATATACATCCTTCGCAATTCGAATGGCATGCTGATTCAACAGGCGCAATGAATCTCCGGTAAGCATCATCTTCTCGCACTCTTCGTAAGCATTTCGGAGCTGGGTAATAATTTCTCGCTCACCTATGATTAAAGAATCTAAACTAGCAGCCACTCTAAAAATATGATCAGCAGTTTCATCTCCGTTGAAGCGCTGAGCCTTTTGCGAAACTCCTTTGATGAAGCTTTTATCGTGCGAAGGAAACATGAACGACAACAGTTGCTGTGTGAAATCAGAGCACACAAATTCAGAAACATTGAAGACCATCTCTACGCGATTGCACGTTCCCAAATACATGAGTTCACTCATTTGGAACTCCTCTTTGGCTGCTTCGAGTCGTGCTTTCAATTCCTCTTGCGGAATGGCAAATGAACCAATGGTTTCCAAAGGGAAATGGTGGTGGTTCAAAGATATTGCACGGAGATTATTCACAGGTTGCGAAGTTCGCGCAACTCATGACTTCGAATGTCATTTAAATGTCATTTACACAACTCGGTGTGATGACCGTTCAGGATGACACTTCGTGATGACCACTTCGTGGATGACCGTTCCGGATGACCGTTCCGGATGACCGTTCCGGATGACACTTCGTGATGACCACTTCGTGATGACCGTTCCGGATGACACTTCGTGATGACCACTTCGTGGATGACGCTGCGCGATGAAACCGAAGGTGATTACTTCGCGATAAGAATGCGAACAGATTTCTTCGTAGTTCCCGATGATACTTCAATAAGATAAAGTCCGTCTGATAACTCTTGTTGGAAGTTCAATTCTGTTTGAAGTGTTCCGTCAACCACATAACGTTCGCTTTGAATTTTACGTCCCATTGAATCGTAAATCTTCACCTGAACATTGTCCGATTCAATTCCAGAAATAGTCAAATTCAAATCTCTTCCATTCGACGGATTTGGAAAAGCACTCAGCTCAAATTCTTGTGCAACATCTTGCAAAGCACCTTCCGAAGGACCTTGTAAAACATCTTTCTCAGAACCTTGCGCCGCACCTTCCATCGGATCTACAATGAGTCCCGCACTTCCAATAATGGACATGTATTTCACTGGTCCCCATTGGTAGTTCGTTCCGGTGTAAGTGAAGATTGGAGCGCTTTGCACAGCATAGGTCTTTCCGAATTGCAAAGCAGCTACGTTATTCAAATTAATGTAATTTGAAGCCGCTGCGCGGTTTTGTTCAATGGGTAATCCAACTGCTTGCAGGGTTAGCGGATTCACTTCCGTAAATCTCCATCTCCAATTGGTAATGCCGCAAACCCAAGGAAGAGCAGCAATCACACTCCCGCGGTAGCGTGGTCCGTTCAACATTTGATCGGAAGTTCTCAAAGAAACATTGGCAACAGGAGAAATCACAATTGACGTTGGAGTATAGGCCGGAAGTTCAAATACTTCAATGGCTCCTGTTCCATTCGGAATGGAATAAATTGCCGTTACTAAAACATTGTAAGTACATCCCGCTGGAAGCGTGGGAGTAACAGCTGTTACATTCAAATAATCACTCGTTTGTGTTTTTGTAAAAACCTGTCCAGTAGCTATTCCTGAAATACCCGTCCAAGTATAGCGGTATTGAACTCCTGTTCCACCGCAATAAATTGCTTTGAATAAAGCACATGTGCTCAATGTTCCCGGCCAAGTATCGCTGGTTCCGCTGTCTGAACCACCTCTTCTCAAATGACGAACGCATGCAGAAAAGGCTCCACCCGGATTTAAGTTACTGTTCTTGTTTCGAACACCAAAAATATAATCGGTACCGGGCGTTAACGCATTCGTTGAAAGCACCTCCGTTCCCGGGCCATTCACAGAATTTTCAATATCAATTACATTCCCATTTAAATCTTGCAATTCAATGACAATATCGTTTGCATAAGAACCAATAAAAATTGTAATACCGGAGGTTTCTGCTTTAAAGCTGTACCAAACGTCCTCTCCTGTCTCGCAAGAAGATTGGGCATGATCGGAAGGGAAAGCACCAGCTAGAGTTCCATAGAAACTATTGCAATACGAGTAATATGTTGAAGGCGCTAACAAGGCATTGAAAGGCTCTTCACCAGGAATTGTAGAAGGACATCCTTCATCAACAACTCCGTTACAGTTATCATCTGCATTGTTACACAATTCAAGAGCACCAGGATAAATTGTCGCTACCGCATCGTTACAATCCGTGTTGTTCAACGAATAACCTGTTGCAGGCATCGAACAGAAGTTAGCCGTTGTTGTTGAACCAAATCCATCGCCGTCTGCATCGACATAATAAATACTGCTCGTGTTTACTGTCAAGACTAGCGTCTCCGTGTGACATCCAGTTACTGAAGTGTATGTTCCGCTGGTGGTGTAAGTTGTTCCATTCACTGACCAAGTATACGAATCACATGCACTTGCAGTGGTTGTGTTGTTCGTGCTTGGAGTGATTGTCAACACAAGTGTTTCAGTATGACATCCAGATACTGAAGTGTATGTTCCGCTTGTGGTGTAGGTTGTTCCGTTTATAGACCATGTGTAAGAGTCACATGCAGATGCTGTGGTTGTGTTGTTCGTGCTTGGAGTGATCGTTAGAACAAGAGTTTCAGTGTGACATCCGGTTACTGAAGTGTACGTTCCGCTGGTGGTGTAGGTTGTTCCGTTTACAGTCCACGTGTATGAATCACAAACGCTAATTGTTGTTGAATGGTTTGTACTTGGAGTAATTGTCAAGACCAAAGTTTCCGTGTGACATCCAGTTACTGAAGTGTACGTTCCGCTGGTGGTGTAGGTTGTTCCGTTTACTGACCAAGTGTATGAATCACAAGCACTAGCAGTAGTTGT
>CALCNZ010000376.1 GCA_937897625.1 uncultured Flavobacteriales bacterium | reverse complement strand
ATTCCAATTCATCATCAAAACCAAAAGCGATTGTGCTTTCTTGGAATGCTGTACCATAGTCTGCATGAAATGATTTTTTAAAAACTGTCTTGTCATTCGGATCGTAACTATTTCCAACAATCTGCATGAGTCCACCGTTGTTGTTTCCTTCGTAGCAATCGGTTCCGATGGTAGATGCGATGGTTGAAGTGAATAGATGTTGTTCTCCGTTCAAGATTCCATTTGGCACCATGAATTGCAGATTGTCTGTTGTACTGAATGACGTGAGGGTTGAATTCACGTTCCAAGTGATTGAATTTCCGTTCATCACATAGTTCGTATTTTGAATGGAGGAGGGAACAATTGAAACTCCTGCTGGCCAGGTTAATGTAAGCGCATAGTTTGAAGCGCCTGGACCGTAGTTCCCCCAATTCAATCGAAGAGTTGCAAAAGTTCCTTGGTAATAACCCATCCATGGCGTTACGGTTGTCCACAAATCAGAGCACAGCGTTACATTTCCGGAACAATAGACAGGAATGCTTAACGGTTGGGTAATGCCGTTCATGGAACCAACTATGGTAAGAACGTTGTTGTTGTTAGGCATCGTGTAACCGTTGTTGGTAAGCCATGTTGAACTTACGGTTGCCATGGCCACGCTTGTTACTCCGCTAATTGATCCACAATAATAGAAGTATCCACTTGAGTCTGAGTATACCGTTATTGTTGTTGAATTCGGTGATGTCCAGCCCAAGGTAATCGGCGCGCCCATGAGCGGCTGTTCACCTAAATTCATTGCCCCATTGCCGTTCGTGTCGCAGAATACGAATCCACTGTAACACATGTAAGGGAACGGATTGAAGTTCGCGCATTGGATGGGAATGTTATTCAGGTTTTGAGAAGTTCCTTGCTGGCAATCGGTTCCTATAATATCAATCAAGGGATAATTGGTGGTGTATCCCATGTTGGTGAGGTAACTCGGGCTTACAGAGACTACCAATGAATCGCCCCAAAACCCTGGGATGTTTGCGTTATAATATCCCGCAGAGTTTGTTGTTGTAGTCATAGAAATGTTTCCATTTTCTAGGTTGGTTAAAGTCACAGGTGCATTCGACATCACATATTCACTATTGTCAAAAACACCGTTGTTGTTCGCGTCGCAGAAGACATACCCACTTGAACACAACATTCCTGTTGCAACCTGGAAGGTGTCGCAATCGCTGAATACACAACCGTTGTTGAAGGTAGCGTTCAAACAAGCAATGACATAATCTACTCCGAAAGAATTGGTCACATAAGCATTTTGTGAAGTGAATAAGCCGCTGTTCATGGCTTGTCCATTTTGATCATAGGGCGTGATGGTCCATTCAAAACTCGAAATACTGCTGTTCGAAGTTGTAGAATAGACGAGTGCATTGTTCGACATGTACGACTGAACAATGTCAGTTGTGCAAGGTGGAGTAGTTGCGCAATTCAGTTGAATGGAAATGGTATAGACACCGCTTCCAGAAGAAAAGAATTGATTGTATGAATTCGGACTTACGACATAGCCGTTTGCTTGAAGCCATAGAGTATCCAATGCAATTTGTACTTGTCCGGGTTGAATTCCAAAGATGGTTGTAACCCCGCTAGTGTTTAGTGAAATGGCTTGTGTACTTCCCACAGAAATATTGTTTGCATTAGCATTCAGCGGTGTTGTAATACTCTGTTCGTTTGTTCCATCCCCGTCGCAGTCAATTCCTACAAACGTGTATACTTGAATGCAAGGAATGATAATAACATAAACGGTGCTTGTGACTACCCCGAGAACGCCAGGGCCGGTAATGGTTGTAGTAACAACGTAATTTCCGGGTACAGGGTAGTAGTGATTTGGAAAGGGAGACATGTTTATGGATGTGCCCGAGGTTGACCCACCGCCACTGTGCGTACTTGTTGTTCCGTCACCCCAATCAACAATTGCGTTGAATTGAAAACCGGTGAAATTCGTCCCGTTAAGGACTTGAACAATTTCTCCAGGAGCGCTGCTTGAAGTAGGTGCTGTTAAAGCCGAGAAGGTCATGTTTATACTTCCGTTGCATGCTGCATTGGATACTTGATTGTTCTGTGGAGTCAATCCGGTTATTTGAAATTGAGCAAAAGAACTTAAACAAGTTAAACTCAATACAAGTGCAATAAGGTAACGCATGGTTAAGGGGTTTTCAATAAGACGTTTATTTTACAGTTTTAGTTGCCTTTCCAATTCTCCAACGCAAGCCCACGTAGTAATTCGCACCGAACATAGGTCCATATACTTGTGACGCATCCAATAAGCTGGAAGTGGCATTTTCACTCATGTAAATGGGGTGCTGAATCATATATCCGGTCAAGTTTTCTCCACCGGCATATAATTCCAAGTTCTCTTTCATGAAGAATGAAACTTGCGCATTCAACGTCCAATACGCGGGACTGTATAGGCTGTTTGCAATGGCATTGTTAGATTGGTTCGTTATTCTTTGCGGTCCTAACCAACGTGCCGTGAAATCGAAATTCCACTTTTGTGATTTTGCATTTTCTTTTGTGGCGTAGGAAAGGTTTATGAAAACACGGTGCTTTGCTACAAGTGGACGCTCTTTCAAGCCAGCGGTGTAGGTCGTTTGCGCATCGAGCCAACGATAAGCCAATCGGATTTCACTTCGTTTAATTGGACTGAAGGTGAAGTCGGTTTGAACGGCATTCGCGAAACTTTTTCCAGATAAATTATACAAGGAAAAAGATCCTGCTGTTTCGTAGTCTGCCACTAACTGATGTTGGAAGTTCGTGTGGAAGGCATCTACCGTGAACGTGGCTGTGCGGTGAAACAACTTCGTGTTGTGAACCAAGACAATTCCACTGTTCACAGCTTCTTCCATTTGAAAACCGAATGGATATTCGGTGGTAGAATTTGCTGGTAAATTCCAGATTCTGTTTCCGGCAAGAGCAGAAAGATGATCAACGACTAATTGGGGTGAGCGATATGCTTTTCCAGAACTGATCTTAATGCTTGTTTTTTCAGTAATGGAATAACGTGCGTGAATGCGCGGAGTGAAAAGCAATCCATATAAGTTGTTGTTGTCTTCTCGAAGACCTGCAACGATTTGCAGCTTCTCCGTTGGATTCGCATTCAACTCTCCGAATGCGCCGTAGGTGGTTTCCACACGATTCAAATTTCCTGGAAAGGCAGTGAGCGATTCGCGGTAATCGTCGGCGGTAGCAGAGGCACCAACAGTGATGTTGTAGCCTTCAGCAATTTCATTTGCGAACAACAAATTGACACGGGCACTTTTCTGAAGTCCATCATAGATGCGGCTTCCGTACAACGCGTGTTGTTTGTTGTAACCAATGTTAATTTGACTTCCTAAGCTTTTGTGTCCGTGTTCATCGAACATGTAACCCGTCTTCGCTGTGAATTCGGCGTGTTCTGTTTTTGAGTTTGAAATCCAAGGTGTGAACGGCACGACTCCTTGGTTGCGGTAGTAATTGATTTGTCCGCTTTCGGTATTGAATTGTCCGTATGAAAATCCGTATTCACCGCGAATACCCTTTGGACCGGTGTATTGCCATGCGTTACGAAGCATGTAGTTTTTCACCAAGGGATTGTCTAGGAATCCATCGTGATTCGTGTCGTACAATTTCTGTGAACTGGATCCGTGCGCTTGCAATTGATAGTTCCAGTTTTTTCCAATTGCCTGATTCGAAAGAATATTTGTTTCATAGCGGCCTGAAGAACTTGCGTACATATTCAAGAACAAACTTTCTTTCATGGTTGCCCCTTTGTGCGCCACGTTTATTTGTCCCGTAACACCTTCGTAACCGTGCACTACAGACCCTGCTCCTTTCGCGATGGAAATGGAATTGATCCATGGACCAGGAAGATAACTTAGTCCTAATGTGCTCGATAATCCGCGCACACCGGGCATGTTGTCGAACAAGATTTGCGTGTACTTTCCATCTAAACCCAACATTTTAATTTGACGCGTTCCAGTAATTCCATCGGTGAACGATGCATCTACAGAACCGTTGGTTTCGAAGCTTTCTGAAAGGCTGCAGCAAGCCGCTTTGCACAATTCTTTTTCGTTCATGACTTGAAACGTTTGCGGATCTTTTCCGTTGATGTGTGTTCCTCCGTCGTGTTCGTCAATGACGATTGTGCCCAAAGTATTGTTTTCGCGAAGTTTGAATTTCACTTCCTTGAAGTTTCCTTCTGCGGGATCAACAAACAATGAATCGCTGTAATGCCCGGTAGACGTGACCATGAGCCACTTCGCTTCTTTCGGAATACCAATAGAGAATTCTCCTTCGGTATTGGTAACTGTTCCAAGTTGAGTGCCTTTGTAGTAGACAAGGGCGTAAGCAGGATTTCCTGCATCGTCTAGAACGACCCCTTTGACTTGTGCATTTCCAACAGCTACTACTGAAAAAAATGCGATGAGTGCAACAATGTATTTCATCATTTATGGGTGTTGCTCTGTTGAGCGGTATTTGCAGCATTGGTGAACGCGGTTGTATTGCGCATCGGATGCATTTGACTTCTCGGTATCGTATCCCGCTGCGTTAATGAGCCCATGAATTTTTTCAATCGAGATTTTATTTGGATTGTATGTAATGGTTAATCGATGAGCCGTTAAATCATAATCGTATGCAACAACTCCTGCAACGTCTACTGATTTTTCAATGGTTTTCTCGCACATTCCACATGCCCCTGCTACCCAGAAGTTGGTGGTGATGTTTTTAGTTTTTTGCGCAAACGCGCTGAATGAAAGCATGCATAAAGCAAGCATAATTATGTTTTTCATTTGAAATAAGATTTTTGAATAATTACATTTCTTATCCACTTTGTGGATTAATCCCGGAGGGACCTATCCACTTTGTGGATTAATCCCGTTGGGATACATCCGCTTCGCGGACTAATCCTGAAAGGACTAATCCCGTAGGGACCTATCCACTTTGTGGATTAATCCCGTTGGGATACATCCGCTTTGCGGACAGATCCCGTTGGGACTTTTCTGCAACAGAAAAGAGAATACCGCTCAAAAAGTATTCGAACGAATGATGTCGGTTGAGGGTCTGCCGATTGGCATTTTCCTTCAACATAAAATAAAAAATAAGTAGGCTCAGGTGTAGCCGCAAATAATTGCGGAGCAGAAGGAGATTCGCATTGTTCGTGTTCGCTTTCGTAATGAAGGGCTATGAGCACATCTTGCATGCAGCCTTCGGAATGGCAGCATCCTTTGTGCTGGGAATGCGAATGGTCGTGTTCTTCCTCTCCGAATTCGAAAAAATGAATGGCTTGTAATTTCCCACAACAGAAGTGCAGCTTGGCTTCCAGACCGAAAGACATTAAGCTGTAAAAGCCCAAAAGAAAGATCAGGGTTAGCTTCCGCATATTTCAAAGGTAAAACATCTTTTGATGTAATTGCGCGTTGTACCTTTGCATTCTAAAATAAATGAACTTATGAGCAATGCTATGGATATGTCAGATGTTCTGATCAAATTGGGAATTCAAGCGGAAAATCTTGGAACCAGCACAGGACAAAACTTTTTCTCGAATGGAGATTTAATTACCTCTTTCTCTCCAGTAGACGGAGCGGAAATCGCGAAGGTGAAAACCACCACAAAAGATGATTATGAAAAAGTAGTTGCGACTGCTTTAGAAGCTTACAAAACGTGGCGTTTAATGCCGGCTCCAAAGCGCGGCGAAATTGTTCGTCAGTTTGGAAATCGCCTGCGCGATTACAAGCAAGAGCTTGGAATGTTGGTGAGCTATGAAATGGGCAAGAGCCTTCAAGAAGGTTTGGGTGAAGTGCAAGAGATGATTGACATTTGCGATTTCGCTGTTGGATTGTCTCGTCAGCTTTATGGATTAACTATGCACAGTGAACGTCCAGGCCACCGTATGTACGAGCAATGGCATCCGCTTGGAATCGTTGGAATTATTTCAGCGTTCAATTTTCCAGTAGCAGTATGGGCTTGGAACAGCGCATTGGCTTGGATTTGCGGAGATGTTTGTATTTGGAAAGGATCTGAGAAAGCACCGCTTTGCGCAATTGCTTGTCAAAATATTTGGAACGAAATCGCCGCAGAGAATCACCTTCCAGAAGGAATCTCTTCGATCGTTTCTGGTGATGTGAAAGTGGGAGAGATGATGACTTTAGATACACGAGTTCCTTTAATTTCAGCAACAGGAAGCACCCGCATGGGTCGCATTGTTGGAGCAAAAGTGGCAGAGCGTTTCGGAAAGTCTTTGTTGGAATTGGGTGGAAACAATGCCATTATTGTAACAGAGAATGCCGACTTGAAGATGACCATTATTGGTGCGGTGTTCGGTGCAGTGGGAACTGCTGGACAACGTTGTACTTCAACCCGTCGCTTGATCATTCACGAAAGTGTCTACAACGAAGTGAAAGAGAAGTTGGTTGCTGCGTACGGACAGATTCGAATTGGAAATCCGTTGGATTCAAATAACCACGTTGGTCCGTTGATCGATACCATGGCTGTTGATACCTACTTGAAAGCGATTGAAAAGGCAAAAGCTGAAGGTGCGAATTTCGTGGTAGAAGGCGGCGTTGTAACAGGCGAGGGTTATGAGAGCGGATGTTACGTAAAGCCTTGCATTGCGGAAGTAAAGGACAGCAGTTTGGAAATTGTTCAACACGAAACGTTTGCTCCGATTTTATACATCATGAAGTACAAGGAATTGGACGAAGCCATTGCAATGCAAAACGGCGTTGTTCAAGGATTGTCGAGCGCCATTATGACTACCAACATGCGTGAAGCAGAGCGCTTCTTGAGCTGCGAAGGTTCAGACTGCGGAATTGCAAATGTGAACATTGGAACCAGTGGTGCTGAGATTGGCGGTGCATTCGGTGGAGAGAAAGAGACAGGTGGTGGACGCGAAAGCGGATCAGATGCTTGGAGAAATTACATGCGCAGACAAACGAACACCATCAACTATTCGACATCGTTGCCATTGGCACAAGGAATTAAATTCGATTTATAATGAAGGCCTGGATGCTCTTGTTTTTCGCTGTATTCAGCGGAAGTATTTTTTCGCAATCGCATTTGATTGTGTTTAAAGTTGAAGACAAAAGCATTCCTTGTCGCATTGAATTGAAGACCGATGTTCAGTGGGAAATAGTGAACGGCGCAGAGCGCATTCCAATTGAAATTAAATGGGGAAAAGACTCGACTTTCAAGTCGATTCTTCCTCTTTTCAATACTTATTTTGAAGGGAAAAAAGAGAAGGGTATTCTTACCGGCGAGTGGGTAGATCCAACGCGCACAGGAGACTATCGCATTCCTTTTCAAATAATGAAAAACAGGACGCGTGACTTCGACACGAAGTTTCATGTTCCTGACCATTTCAAGTACAAAATTGTTTTTGAAGATGACACTGTTCCAGCAATATTGGACATGGCTGTTGTGAAGGAAGAGTTCAGAATTTATGGAACGGTATTGACTGAAACAGGCGACTATCGTTACTTGCAGGGAGAGCCGTTGGACAACAGTAAGTTTTATTTGTCTGCATTTGACGGAACGCATTTGTTCTATTTGGCGGGTCATTTAGAAGGGAATAAGATTGATGGGATATTCATGAGTGGAAAGCATTATCTCGGAAAGTTCACGGGTGAAGCTGACGCGAATTTCCAGTTGCGTAAAGCCGACGAGTTAACGTGGATGAAGGATCCGAAAGATGTGTTGAAACTAAAGGTGAGTTCAGATGTTAAGACCGAACGTTCATTCGGTGAGAGAGATTGGAAGGGCAAAGTAACCTTGGTTCAAATTATGGGAACGTGGTGTCCGAATTGCACCGACGAATCGCGCTTTGTGAAGTCGATGTTTGAAAAGTACGCTGCGCAAGGGCTGCAGGTGGTTCCCGTTTCGTTCGAGCGAGGAACGGACAAGCAAATTTCATTCACACGAATTCAATCGCAAGCCAAACAAATGGCTTTGCCGTATCCGGTTTATTTGGGAACTGGTGGAGATTCGCCACAGAAGTCTGCCGCCGTTGTGTTTTCACAATTGAATCACGTGATGTCATTTCCGACATTAATACTTGTAGGAAAAGATGGGAAGGTGAAAAAGGTTTGGACGGGTTTCTATGGCCCGGGAACCGGAGTGCATTACACAGAGCACACGAAGGAGATTGAAAATGCTATTGAAAAAGAGTTGAATCGTTGAGATAGATTTTCAAAGGTTGTTTCCAAAGGTGCTTCGCAAGGTTGTTCCCAAAGGTGCTTCGCAAGACCTTCCGTAGGACCTTTCGAAGAATCTTCCTATTCCTGAATTAAGAAAAGCTTTTTTAAAGATTGACCTTGAGGATTGGTGCATTCCACGAAGTAAATGCCGTTTGACCAGTTGTCGCAAGAGATATGCGCGGTGCGGTCTTGAGAAGATTCGGTGTGAATAATTCTACCGTCTAAAGCGTAGATTTTACAGATGAAAGTAGGTGAGGTAAAGGGGTTAACGACATTCAATAAATTGTTTGCGGGATTTGGATAGCAATTAATTTCTTGTGTCGTTTCTTCTTCAATTCCTATGGTGTTTTGCTGATAAACACGAACGTAATCGACCACCATTTCTGCTGGAAAAACGGTTGAAGCATCGGGGATTCCGGGCCAATTTCCACCTACGGCTAAATTCAAAATGAAAAAGAAGTCATTGTGAAATTCTTCAGTGCTGTTAACGTTGTTTAAAATGTTCTGTGTGTAATAGATATTTCCATCTACAAAATAGCGAATCGACGATGCGTTCCAAATGATGGAATAGACGTGATAGTCTGCAATGTTCGTGTTGTACAATCCTCCGTAATAAACATGACCGTTGTTGTTCCAGTGGGCTGTTCCGTTTACGTACGAGTTGTTGCTCACGTGCTCCATAATATCAATCTCGCCGCATTGTGGCCAACCCACAGAACTAATGTTTTGTCCAAGCATCCAGAACGCAGGCCAAAGCCCTTGTCCGGCTGGCAGTTTCATTCTACCCTCTACCTTTCCGTATTGAAAAGAGAATTTATCTTTCGTTACAATTCGCGCCGAAGAATAATTGCTTGTATTTATGACTTGCTCTTTGGCAAGAATGTGAAGTTCGCTGTTACTTACAAAGCTGTTGTTTGTGCTTGCGGTGTAGTACTGAAGTTCGTTGTTTCCCCAACCCCAATCACCTGTACCAAGCTCGTGCGTCCATTTAGAATCATCAATGGCAGAACCATTGAATTCATCGGACCAGATGAGGTTCCATGTTTGCCCTTGCGCATGGCCGAAGCCACACGCAAAGACGAACAATAGAAGTTTAAATTTCATTAGTGAATAATAACGGTCTCGCGAACGCTATTGTAGCTGTTTGAAACTCTGATTTGGTAAGCACCTTTCGACAGGTTTTCCAAATGAAGTTCAGTGTTGTTTTGGAACATTTTCATGTCTTGAACTTTTCTTCCAGAAAGATCGAATACTTCGATGTTGTATGGAAGGGCTAAGTTGCTATTGATACGAATGTTTCCGTTTGAAGGGTTCGGATAAACTGACAATGTGTTTGAAGTTTCCTCTACGAAATCTGGACACAATGTGCAGCTTTCCCAACATACTGCGATAAGGGTTTCCGCATCGAATACAGTGATAACGCGATTGGTGAAGCCGTTTGTAGTGATGGTACAAGTTGAACCGTCAGTCAATGCTTCTTGTCCAGCCCAAGTGTCGTAAGCGAATTTGTATTCGTATGTTCCAGGAACTAAAGGAATAGTAATTTCCCAGATGTTGTTTCCGTCTGGATCAGACATAGGAGCGCAACCGCCACACCAGTTGTTGAATGTACCGTTTACTTCAGGAGTAGTGAAACCAAGACCCAAAGCGTATTGCATATCTACTTGGAATGTAACGTTTACAGGAGCCGCTGTTCCGCCGCAATCTGCGCAGCTAGCCCAACATACAACTGGTAAAACAAGATCTGAAGTAATAGCTAGCGCGCGATTCGTAAATGCACCGGTTGTAATGGTACAAGCATCTCCAGGATTCAATTGCTCAGAACCAGCCCATGCATCGTATGCATATTTGAATTCGTAGGTACCAGCAGCAAGTTGAGTGGTTCCTTCCCAAATGTTATCGCCGTTTGCGTCTGTAAGTTGGAAACATCCACCGCACCAGTTGTTGAAAGTTCCGTTTACTTCTGGAGTTGTGAATCCAGTTACGTTCTGCATATCTACTTGGAATGTTACGTTGTAGGTAACTGGCGTTTGAACACAGCTAGAGCAACTTGCCCAACATACCACAGGAAGTGTTACGTCTGCGTTCACGTTAAGGGTTCTGTTGGTGTAACCGAAGTTCGTTGTTGTACATGAACTTCCCGCTGTTAAAGCTTCTTGTCCAGCCCAAGAATCATAAGCGTATTTGAATTCATATGAACCTCCAGCAAGTGGAATAGTTAATTCCCAAATGTTGTCTCCGTTTGCATCTGTCATTGGAGCGCATCCACCGCACCAGTTATTGAATGTTCCGTTTACTTCAGGAGTTGTGAATCCAGTAACGTTTTGCATGTCCACTTGGAATGTTACGTTGTAGGTATTTGCGAAAGTGCAAGATCCGTCGTCTTGAGTAGCAGCAGCGTTGTAGTTAGTTGCTGCTGGATTTGTACAACCAAGAACAACTGTTGGAGTGAAGCAATTGATTTGAATGTTGTCTACTAAGATTGTTCCACCTGCTCCAACGAATGCTCCGGCAGCCATGTTGAAGTGCATGCGGAAATAAGAAGCCGCTGCAACACCGCTGAAGGTGTAAGAGAAGTGTGTCCAAGTAGCGCCGTTGATACCTGCATTTTGAAGGTCGAAGGTGTTGGTAACACCTGTACCTGCGAATTCAGTTTGAAGGTGCAAGGCAGTTCCTACAAGTGGAGAAGTTGCCAATACATCGAATGCCAATTCAACGTTTGAATATCCGTTGTAGTTTACGGCGTTGTCTACGTATTGGAAGATGTATGCTTTTCCAATTGAAGCAGAGGTGTTAGAACCGCTAAGAGAAAGTGCTCCGGATGCGTCCCAAACCAAAGTAGCTTCTGGAAGCGTTGCATCTGCAACAGTTTGCCAAGCGCTTACGGAACTTGCATCATCGAATGTTAGTGTAAGAATATCGCAAGTGCTAGGAGGCAATCCAGGACAAGCTGAACATCTTCCGTAAACGTCGTTGGTTGTTGTTCCAACTACAATTTGTCTGTTCGCATATGTAGAGCCGTCTGTAACTGGAGCACAAGTTCCTCCGCTCTGAACATCGTCGATCAAATTCTCTTGAGAAGCCCAGTTATCTACCATGTATTTATATTCAACATTACCGGCACCTAATTCCAATGAAACGTTGTAAATACCGTCAGCGTTTGCATCTGTTAAAATGTTATAGGTATCAGCTCCACACCATCCGCACCAAGGACCCGTAATGTATACATTGGTGAATGGGTCGGTGCAATTCATGTCTACGTTAAACGTAGTTGTGAAAGTGCAATGACCGTCGTCTATGGTAGCCGCTGGGTCATAGTTCGAAGCTGAAGGGTTGGTACAACCTGGAATGTCCGATAAACAAGCATTGCAT
>CALCNZ010000375.1 GCA_937897625.1 uncultured Flavobacteriales bacterium | reverse complement strand
GAAAGTAAATCCCAATGGCACGGTCCACGTGGGGTCATCCCATATTTGTCCACCGTCCAGAGAAGTTGCTTCTTCAATGGGTGTGAAGGGACTGTTGTAATTGGTGAACACATAATGCGGACCAACCGCTTGTTGAGCAAAAACCCCGGCCGAAGCCAGGGTTAGTAGTAATGCGAAAATATTTTTTTTCATTCTATTATTTGAAAGCATCGAATCCAGTAACATCCATTCCTGTGATCAACAAATGAATGTCATGTGTTCCTTCATAGGTAATAACTGATTCAAGGTTCATCATGTGACGCATGATTGGGTATTCACCGGTGATTCCCATTCCGCCTAACATTTGACGCGCATTGCTAGCAACGGTCTTCGCCATGTCAACGTTGTTACGTTTCGCCATAGAGATCATTGCGCTCGTTGCGCGTCCTTCGTTACGAAGTTGACCCAAGCGAAGAGTTAACAATTGCGCTTTGGTGATTTCAGTAATCATTTCAGCCAATTTCTTTTGTTGCAATTGGAAAGCACCGATTGGCTTGTTGAATTGCATGCGCTCTTGTGAATAACGAAGAGCAACATCGTAGCAATCTAATGCTGCACCAATGGCACCCCAAGCAATTCCGTAACGAGCACTATCTAAACATGAAAGTGGTCCGCCTAATCCAGAACGTCCAGGTAACAAGTTTTCTTTTGGAACTTTTACGTTATCGAAAATCAATTCACCGGTATCGCTTGCACGAAGGCTCCACTTGCCATGCATGGTTGGAGTTGAAAATCCTTCCATTCCTCTTTCAACAATAATTCCGTGAATACGTCCTTCTTCGTTCTTCGCCCAAACAACAGCTACTTGAGCGAATGGAGCGTTAGAGATCCACATCTTCGCACCGTTCAACAAATAATGGTCGCCCATGTCTTTGAAGTTGGTGGTCATTCCGCCTGGATTCGAACCGTGATCGGGCTCAGTCAATCCGAAGCAACCGATCCACTCACCAGAAGCCAATTTCGGAAGGTACTTCATACGTTGTTCTTCAGAACCGTATTTCCAAATCGGATACATCACCAAAGAAGATTGTACAGAAGCGGTAGAGCGGAGACCGCTGTCGCAGCGCTCCAATTCTTGCATTATTAATCCGTAGGCAATCTGATCCAATCCGGCTCCGCCGTATTCTTCAGGAATATAAGGTCCGAAAGCACCAATGCTAGCCAAGCCAGGCAAAAGGTGTTGCGGGAATTTGCAATTTTCAGCAGCTTCTTCAATGATTGGAGAAACTTCTTTTTTTACCCACTCACGTGCTGCATCGCGAATCAATTTATGCTCGTCGGTAAGCAGCTCGTCCATTAAATAATAATCGTGTCCTTGGTATTGGTCTGTACGCATGGTTTCAAAAGTTTGGGCAAATATAGTATTGAATGGGTCAAACAATAACCCATTAAAATTGGAAGGCGCTACACTTAATAAATGCTCAGTGTTTTAGCACCCTTTCCGTCTATTCCTGCGCGGAACATGCCCGATGTAGTGAATGAGAAAACAACATTTCCGGCCTTATCCAGGCCTATGCAACCGCCTCGTCCTTCGATCGCTTTCAATGAACCTTGAATGGTGCTGTTTATAGCGTCGTAAAGCGAAAGACCTTTGTATTTCATTTGTGAAGAAATATCGTGAGCGGCAACGAGTCGCATGAAATCTTCGCCCTTACCTGTGCAAGAGATTGCACAGGTGTTGTTGTCTGCGTAGGTTCCTGCACCAATGAGTGGGGAATCTCCAATGCGGTTGTATCGTTTGTTCACCGTTCCTCCAGTGCTTGTGCCCGCGCAAAGATTTCCATTGATATCCAGGGCAACACAACCAACAGTTCCATATTTGTTGTCTCCCGAATTTTCATCGTGATCCAATCCGTTCGTGTTTTTCTCTAAAGCCTTTTGCAACTGATCCCATCTTTTTTGAGTGAAGAAGTAGGAGGTGTCAACCATTTCCACACCTTTTTTGGTAAGGAATTCTTCAGCGCCTGGACCATAGAGTAGAATGTGTTTCGACTGTTCCATCACGGTTCGAGCACCGTGAATAGGGTTCTTTACATGACGAACGCCCGCAACGGCACCACATTCTAAATCTGACCCATTCATGATGGCTGCATCCATTTCGTTTCTTCCTTCGTGACTAAACACGGCTCCTTTCCCAGCATTGAAAAGGGGGCAGTCTTCTAACGCACAAATTACTTTTTCAACTGCGTCGGTGCTTGTTCCTCCGCTCTGCAAAACAGAATATCCGATTTGCAAAGCGCTATCCATGACGAATAAATATCGCGCTTTGTCTTCTTCAGATAAATTCATTTTCTCAATGTTCCCGGCTCCGCCGTGAAGCGCAATTGCAATGGGATGTGAAGGTTGGCTCATAGGCGCAGTGTCAGGGTTATTGGAACAAGCGGATGCCACAACGATGAGGGTTAAGAAAAGAAATGAGCGTAGTTTATTCATTCTAGAAAGTATAATGGGTGGCAAGGCCTACAAAGGTATAGAGATATGGGTTCTTACTTCCAATTTGTTGCATGGTCTGATGGGACAAGGCAAAAGACCAATATTTATTTTTCCGGTAGCTTAACGATGCTGTGTAACGTATCTGGTCTACAAAGGCATGGGTGGGTCTGTTGATCGGCTCGAAAAACTCGGTGTTGAAAGAAGCCTTGAAATGGTAGTTAATGGGTTTCTCAACATTGATTCGGAATCTGTGATAGAAATAAGGTCCTTTAAAACTATCGTTCCAGTGATTTTCAATGGCAGAATATTGCCAACGCGATTTAATATCTACATTCAGCCCAATGGGAATAATTTTAAATTGAAAGACCGCGGTATAATAGCCCATCTGTCTTTGTTGAAACGATTCATTGGGAAGTTGGTGAGCCACCCAACGCAGGTGGAACTCACTTGAAAAGTGATCGTTCGTTTTATGATTGAATGACAAGTCTGAAAAAGTAAACCACAGCTGCGACGCGTTGTTGTTGAAGTAAGACATCTGACTGAAGTCGATGTTATTTCTGGTGTTTATCTTATACGAAACTCCGAGATTCGTAGAGATTCCCGCATCTTTTTTTTGAGCGAAGAGCGAAGAGACAATCACACAAAAAACAAGAGAGAGTATGAGTCGTAACTTAATTCTCATAGCGAATGTCTTTCTGGAAGATGATCACGTTTTTGTCGTCGAGAGAAACTTGTTGAATTAACATGCCCTCAGCGTTGTACATGTATTTCTTGGTGCGTTCAATTTTGTTTTTGTCGTTTAGCCAAAGTTCAACCGTTAGTTTTCCCCATTTGTCATACGTGTATTTTCTTCCCTCTTTTGAATGCTTTAAAAAATTTTCAGAAGAAGTTTCTATCGTTTTTCCGTCTTTGTTTTTTATTGTTATTTCTTTAGAAATGATATTCCCCGCGTTGTCTTTTTCAGTTGCAGTTTTTTTATATTTTTCGTAGGTGTAGGTCACATGATCAACGAGTTCTCCATTGCCTTCTGTTTTAATTTCTTCAATTAAATTTCCTTTCTTATCGAAGGTTTGTTTCAGCACAAATGAACGGTCAGGTTTACGTGGGTTCGTGATGGTGGTTTCAACCTTCCGAATACCGTGTTGCTTGTAAGTTCTTTGTTGCGCGCTCAAAGTAAGTTGCGCGAATAAGAGGAGAATAAGCAGTAGTTTGAATTTCATGATTCAATTATTTGAAGATTGTGAAGTCCGGAAGTTCAAGTGCTTCCTTTTTACCAAGGTTTACCGTTTTAACTACCGCAACAGTGCCATTGAGCGCTTGTAAGGTAGAATCAAGTGAATAGGTGTAAATGGAATAATCTCCTGGATACAAATAGTTGAATTGAAAATTGCCGTTGTAATCGGTTTTCAATCTGAGGTCGTATCCGCTGTGATTTCCATAAACGATGTAAACGTATTGATCGGCTCCGTCGTAGGTTCCTAAATACTGATTGAAATTTGCGTTGTAGTGGCGAATGGTCACATGTCCAGAAATGGAAGAATGTCCGCCCACTCCGGGCTCTTTTTTGCAAGAATAAAAGAATGAACAGACAACGAAAATTAAAAGTGCTGATTTAAGAAATGTTATTCGCATTGGTATGTTTTTTTTAGGAATGAGGTATCTGTTTTATCGAAAAGGTTTTTGAAATATTCATGAAAGGAATGGTCGAAAGTAATGTGCTTCGACTGGTCAAGTTCACACATAATTAGGAAAGAAAAGAACAAAAACTCATGAGAGATTTTTTGTTGAAATTTACTATCCTCTTCAGAAATCAATTGAAGGAAATCGCCAGAAGGGTCAAGTTTTTCAGCCAATTGAAGTATCTGGTTTTTTTCCTTCGAAATGCCCTTGTAGGTTATTGCAGCAATGAGCGATTCCCCGTGAAGCTGCATGTTTTTTTTGAAATAACGCGTTTCAATTACTTCGTCCGTTGTGTTTTGGTTTTGTATGCTTTCGAGAAAAGTACTAATCTCTGTTCGGCCAACAACCCAATAGCGCGTAGCACGCATGTTTCTTCTGAGTGAACCTTGCGAATAAATAAGAAGAAGCGTTATTTCAAGAAACGAAGATTCTATACCAGTAGCAAAGAATTGATGTGAATAGGCGACGAATAGCAGAAACGAAAAAAAACTAAGCGGAGTAATTGCTTCGGTAATTCCAAGAAGACTGTTTTTTTTCAGACTGCCGAGTTCAAAGGCCTGCAGGCGTTTCAATAACAGATTAGATTCTCGGTCGAGACGGTCGGTTTGATGGAGGTCTTGTGAAAATTGACGAATGAGTTTTTCTTTTCTTTTGTATCGGTTTTTAAGTTTTCGTGCCTCACTAATTTTTCCCTTGTTGAAAGTGTAAATAAATTTTATCAATGCAATATTGAATCCGATAAAGGCTATGTACAAAAGCCCAATCGATTGGCTGTAATTCATTAGAATTCCAAAAACAACAAGAAGAAAAAATGAGTCTGCAAAAAAA
>CALCNZ010000374.1 GCA_937897625.1 uncultured Flavobacteriales bacterium | reverse complement strand
AACGTCTAGAAAAGTCTTTGTCTGATTGGTGTTGCAATACTTATTGATGTTCTCTTGATTAGCGAAATAGAGCTTATTGCTCTTTGCGCCACACACCCATTGCCAGCTCAGTGCATTGCTTGCCCAGTCGGCGTCTAACAAATGATAATACATCCATTTGGCCGGCTCCATCCATGCGCATCTTCCCACATTCGTTGCCAAAGCAGCAATGTACATTCGAACGTGATTGTGCAAATATCCGGTGTTGTAAAATTCTTCAATGGCCTTGTCAATGGCTTCAACTCCCGTATCGTGCAGAACTATTGATTTCGGAATTCCCCACCGATCCGCGCGAGCTTGAGGTTGTTTCAAATCTTTATCAATCTCGCCTCCTCGTACAATCCACATCTGCTGCCAGTAGTCACGCCAAGCCAACTCCTGAAGGAAACTCTCCATTTCGTTTACGGCGTATCCCTTCTTCAAAAAATAATTCGCGACAAACTTTGTGCTGATCAGGCCTCGTGAAATGTATGGCGACAAATAAGTCACGTCGCCATTGATGTAATTTCTGGTTTTACCGTATCGAATGGGATCGATTTGTTCAACTCGAGCTACAACCTCTTTGAAATTTCGTTCGAATATCATCAATGTTAGAATTTCAAGCTAGAACAAGAGATACTGTTAATTTGTTCGAAGGGCAAAAGTCGATTTGTTTAATCTTTTTTACATTTTCATTAAACAAAAATGAACAAACTCGAAAAAAGAAGGTTATTGATAATTGTGGAGGCAGAAGCCACATTAAAAAACGCGGAGAATCCGAAAATCCTTACGAGTAGGAAAACCTTAACTAAATAACCTTATTATGGGACATGTTACAATTGCGAGTGACAACTACGTTGCATTCACGTTCTTTATCGGAACAATGGCTATGATGGCCGCTTCAGTTTTTTTCTTTTTTGAATTGAACAACACTTCTTCGAAGTGGAGAACTTCAGTTCTTGTTTCTGGTCTTATTACTTTCATTGCAGCAGTGCACTACTACTACATGAGAGGTTACAACTTGGAGACTGGCGAATCACCAACATTCTTCCGTTATGTTGACTGGATTTTGACTGTTCCATTGATGTGCGTTGAGTTTTACTTAATCACTAAGAAAGCAGGTGCCAAAATTGCTTTGTTGTGGAAGTTAATCTTCGCTTCATTGGTAATGTTAGTTACTGGTTACATCGGAGAAGTTTTAGATCCAGCACAAAGTGTTCTTTGGGGTGTTATCTCTGGTGCTGCTTATTTCTACATTGCTTACCTTATCTGGTTTGGAGAAGTTGCAAAACTTTCACAAACTGCAGGTCCACAAGTTGCAAAAGCAACACGCATCCTTGCTTGGTTCGTATTGGTGGGATGGGCGATCTATCCTTTAGGATACATCTTAGGAACAGATGGTGGATTGTTCGGAATGAAGTTGGTTCAAGACAAAGCTTCTGCTTTACACGCAATGGACATCGTTTACAATATTGCAGATGCCATTAACAAAATTGGATTTGGATTAGTTATTTACGCTTTGTCGCGCAAAGAAGATTAATCAAATCTATTCTACGAAAATTAGAATCAGAAAAAGGTGTAAGTATTTCGAACTTACACCCTTTTTTTTCAAAGCAAAATCTATCAATTAAGCAGAATAACCTAACCAAAAATCATGATCAATCAAGAACATTTCGATTACATCTTTGCTGGAAAAGGAGCTTCTGCTTCACTACTGCTAATAGAATTAGAGAAAAGAAATCTTTTAGATTCGAAAAACATTCTCTTTGTAGATCCCAATCAAGCCTCTTCCAATGACAAGAATTTTTGTTTCTGGACAGACGAAAACGGTGAACTCAAAAAAAACCTTGATTCACTTATTCAACACACCTGGTCCAAAATTGAACTGAATAATGGAGCTCAGGAACCGTTGAATCCAACAACCTATAACCACATTCCGAATTCAATTCTAATTGAAAAAGCGAATGAACTCATTCTAAAATACAGCATTCAAACCGAACATTCAAACGTGTCTGAAACTGGAACAGACGATCATGGAAACTTTGTGTTAATTGGGGAAATAAAAAAATATGGCACATTAATTTTCGATTCAAGATCTCCGGCTTTAGAAAAGACGGAGTGGAATCAAACAACGCTGTTTCAAAGCTTCTTCGGATGGAAGGTTGAACTTCCAAATTACAGATTAGATGTTGAATCTTTTCGCATGATGGATTTCAACATTGAACAAAGTCAATACACACAATTCGTTTATGTCTTGCCGTTCAATGAAACAACTGCGCTCATTGAAGTTACCCGATTTGGAAAAGAAATAATTTCAAAGACCGAAGCAGAAACAATTCTTGAAGACTACATTAAAATTCATTTCAACACATTTAAAAAACTGGAGATTGAGCAAGGATGCATTCCTATGAGCAATGCGCCATTTGCCAATGTTGGAAGCAAAAGCGTTATTGATCTAGGTGCAAGAAACTATTGCCTCAAACCAAGTACCGGCTACGCATTTAAAAACATGTATTGCCAAGCTGTTGAAATTGCTGAGAGCATGCAACGTGAGCAAACTAAAATCTCAACCAACCGAACACATCAAGAAGCGACCAAAGGCAGATTCGCTTTTTACGATTCGCTTCTGCTTATAATTCTTCATCTGTGGCCATCCTTTGGAAAAAAAATATTCTCGCAACTATTCGAGAAAATTGAAACCAAGCTGATACTAAAATTTCTTGACGAGAAAACTTCGATGTCTGAAGACATTAAAATTTTCAGTCGACTGCCGATTGGAATATTTCTTCGAGCATTGGCTATTCATTTTTTTAAAAGCAAAGCCTTCCGACCCTTTTCTATTTTGTTTTTTGTGGGTTTCCTATTGTCTCTTTCAAATTTCCCTGAATTACAGAATGCCGTGGGATACACCGCTCTTCTCATTGGGATGATATTCGTTGGAATACCCCATGGCGCTGTGGATCATTTAATTGATTCGAAATCTTGGAACTACCGAAAGGCCCCAAGCTTTATTTTGAAATACATCGCTTTCATGACATTCATGGCCATCTTGTGGTACATTACCCCAGCCCTTGCACTCATTGCTTTTTTAATCTTCTCGGCCTGGCATTTTGGTCAAGCAGATTTTAAACATTGGTCCATCTCGAATGTCTTTTCTTTTCTTTGGGGATCTACTTTGCTCCTCTATATCCTTGGCACGCACCGATTGGAAACGGGGCAGATATTATCCAATATCGCTGGGATTGAGTTCCCATTTTCCATTTCACCTTTGGCTATTGCACCTTGGTTAATTTTTGCGTTTTGGAAAAGAAATACACCTTTCATTTTCACGGTTTGTTGGCTTGCATTTTCAAGTCAGCTTCCTCTCCTTCTTGCGTTTGGAACTTACTTTATTGGTCAGCACAGTGTATCAAGTTGGAGACATCTTAAGCAGCATATCAATCTTGAAAATAAAAAAATATGGATGCACTCCTTACCTTTTCATTTAGGAGCATGGTTCATTCTTGCTCTCTTTTTCATTTTTTGGCCTTCCGTTCAAAACCAAATCGAAACGAATTACAATGCCTGGGCAATCTTCTTCATTTTCATTTCATGTGTAAGTTTTCCCCACGTGATCCTCATGAATAAATTATATAAGGGGGCGAACCCAACAGGTTAGGTTATTTCAACTTTCAATCCAACCATTTGAAATACCTTTGTGTCATGGACGCCGCAAAAGCACAAATTGAATCGCATTTTACTGAACTTTCCGAAAGCAAAGGCCACGAATTAAGACGTCTGCATGAATTTATTTTGCAGGTGAACAAATCCGCTCAATTATGTTTCGACAACGGAATTAATTCTGAAGGAAAAGTAGTCACCAATCCTACAATTGGATACGGTATTCAAACACTTCATTACGCCAAAGGTGTGACGAAAGAGTTTTTTCAAATCTGCATCTGCGCTACATCAACCGGTATTTCCATTTATCTCATTGGCCTCAAAGACAAAAACATTCTCAGAGAAACTTTCGGTAATACGCTCGGAAAAGCAACCATCACTGGCTATTGCGTGAAATTCAAACGCCTCTCC